>JACONI010000030.1:0-14392 GCA_014323825.1 Ekhidna sp.
AATTCGTTCGCTGGCATTGTTCTGGCCCGTGATGAGTACGTCCTGATGCCCGTCCTTATTCACATCCGCAAAGGCAATGGAACTATATTGAACCCCCTCAAAGTCCACTCCCATTGTTTTTTCGGTAAAGTTACCCGACCCGTCATTGACATAGAGCTTGGCGATCCTTTCGAAGTCATTATTTATTCCCGTGATGAGCACATCGGGGCCGTTTTCCCCGTCCACATCCGCAAAGGCAATAGAGCTATATTCAACCCCCGGAAAGTCCACTCCCATTGTTTTTTCGGTAAAGTTACCCGACCCGTCATTGAGGTACAGTTTGGCAATTCTTTTACTGCCTGCCCATCCCGTGATGAGCACATCGGGGCCCTTCTCCCCGTCCACATCCGAAAAAGCAATGGAACTGCGCTCAACCCTCGGAAAGGGTGTCGCCGATTTCTCCGTGAAGGTGAACTGGGCGACAGCCGTGCTACAGGCCAAGCATAACACCGGGCCGGCTAAAACCCGCCTGAGGCTGCTGGAGAACTGTTTTGTTTTGTTTTGTTTTGTTTTGTTTTGTTTTGTTTTGTTTTGTTTTGTTTTGTTTTGTTTTGTTTTGTTTTGTTTTGTTTTGTAATAAATTCGCTATTAAACATGTCTGTATATTTTAAAGATTATCAAATTAGTTTCGTAAACAGTATTTATACATTTTGTATGATGTCATTGTGCAAATGTATGTTTGATTTTTTAAACGTACAAAAATTATTTAATTTTTTTTAAATCTTTTTTAAACCTCCAAGGTTTTGGGAAACCTTGGAGGTTGCTGTGGTGATGTGGTCTTGTTGTTTAAACCTTCAAGGTGTTGGGAAACCTTGGAGGTTTTTTTGTGGTGCTGTCGTCTCGTTAGTTAAACCTTCAAGGTGTTGGGAAACCTTGGAGGTTGCTGCGGTGGTTATCTTGAACAGGATTTACTTGATTTTGGGATGGAAAGGGAGTTGTTTATTTAAAACTTGAGGGTTGCTCTAATATCATTCATCAACAATGGCTCCTTTCTTCATCAAAACACGTCTGCGTCCATCATCGAAATCTGCGGGAGAGTGGAGATTCGTCAGTCACATCCTAAGCGTGGGGTGCGCGGAGAGTGAGTGCTGAAAAGCACCACAAACACGAGAATAGATGTAGCCTCTCTGCACGGCGGCCTGTACCTGGTACAACTGCCGGACGGGCGTTTGTTGAAGTTTGTGAAGAAGTAACATAAATATAGCATTGAGGGGATAACAACAGAATAAGATAATATTAGCTTTTCGGGAAGAAAACAAAATATTATTCAAAATTGAAAGAGATGATAGAATATCCTTTGTATTTATTATTTAATTACTTGTCCATGTTAAATTAACAATGTCTTAAAAAGAATGCTAAAAACCAACACCGATCCTGTAACCTTTGGCAAAAAAGTTCCCATTCCGATATGCCCAGTAGTAATCAAGCCGTAAGAACTTAAATATGTGTTCAATTCCGGCTCCTGCCTCCACATAATTACCTAAGGTATCTGTATAGAGGTAATTCGCTGAACCTACTGCCTGTAGGTTGAGTTTCCTGATCAAAGGGATTTTATTGAATATAAATTCATTAAAGTGATGTTCGTAATGTGCTTCAATAAACGAATCGCTGGTACTAAATTCATAGAAAGGAAGCAATTCAAACTTTAGTGGGCGGTCAACCTGGCTGAAATTGGTTTGGTTACCGGCAAAGTGCCTGAAATCCACAAATGTTAATTCATTTTTATTCAAAAATCCCCCTCCGGCTATTGCCCAGTTACTGGTTCCAACGAGTCCTAGTGGTACTTCGTCCGTAATTCTCAGTTCTATGAAATCATAATCCAGGTCTGCACCAAAAACCTTAAATGCCTTCTTGTATGTGAACGTAAATTCCGGATACTTAGAAGCATAAATAATCTTTCCGTCCGGTCTTGTTGCATATTTCTGTTTGATCCTAAATCGAAATCCGGCTGTGGCAATGAGTGCTTGATGAGATTCGAATCCTGTCTCTGAGATCTCCTGATTGGACGGTTGATTGCCGGTGAAATTAATATTTTCACTCTTCGTCCAGATATAATCCGTTGTGTTCGTCAGCGTGTCTCTGGAGGAGTACTCCAAATTTCCTGTGAACAGAACTCCATTTTTCACCTCTTGCCGGAATCGGGTATAAGCAAATGACTTTTCAAAAATCTTGAGGTAATTGTCGCCGCTAAAAAGTGTAAGATAGGAATTAACGAATGGTGTGATAATTCCCTCTTCATTGAATTGGGAAATGTATCTTCCCCCTCCTGCGTAGAATTGAGTGAATTTATCATCTAATTTCCGATAGCTTCCTTCCAGCTTAGCATTAAATCGTTCGTTCGAAAAGCCATACCTAATGGATGGTCTGATCCAATATTTTGTTCTTTCATTTACCTGCTTCAAATAAGTGGATTGGACCTCTGGCACAAATCCTTCCACTGTATTATATTGGAGTAAACTTAGTATGGAAGGAATCGTCCAATACTGTTCTTTGATGCTATTGCTGTGCGTATATCCCGATAGTATATTCCCAAGCGTTAATTTATTCGTCTCTGCATCAACAGAATCTTTGTAGGATACACTCTCCTTAACCACACGAACACTATCTTTTATCCGATAGTCTTTTTCTTCAATGATTGTCAGAGGTATGGGCCGGGTATCTCTCCAATAAGCGGAGTCTCTTTCATTAGACTTTTCCTCTACAAAAAGTATCTCCGGTGTAAAATCTTCCTCCCGAAAAAGGTCTTTCTTTTCTTCATTTCCAAACTTCTCCTGATAAAGACCGGTTTCCTCATACATCTCATAATTTGGCTCAATCTCATAGTTTGAAAAAACACCTATGTAGTAACCACTCCCTTTGAAGCCAAACGCTCCAAACCGGAATGAAAAATTTTGAGACAAAGGCATCCAAATATCGTGATCCACAGGGGCAAATACCTGATTTATTTTCAGGGAATCAATAAATTCAAGACCTCTCTTTTTTGTGACAAGCAGATCAATTGAGTGGAATCTCCACTCATCTTCAACGATGTAAACAATTCCTTCAAAAACCGGATCGGTGGCTCTTTTGGGCAGTAATCTAATCTTGTTGATCGATTTTCCATTCTCTTCGAAAATCCCTAGTAATTCATAGTCATAAAATAAAAATGCTTGACCGGATATCGGAGAGACATACGCTCTCTCCATGTTCAGATCTATATTTTTTGAGTAAGCATTGATATTGAAATCTGAGGCCTGATTGAAACTAAAACCCTGATCATCCCCGCTAACCTTAGAACTAATCATGGTCTCTGATACTTTATCCGGCATTTCAAAGGAAAATTTTGAAACCGACTCAGATAAATAAACAATCCCGGTATCTATGGTGATCTTTTGACCTAAAATTTGTTCCGGTCTTTTATCCAAACGAAAGAGCCCTTTGAGATAAGCGTCTGCTTTAAAGGCATTTACTTCATTTTTATAAAACTTTCTTTTCTCCATAGCCTCTCGAATAATCCTGTATGCCGGGTCTTCATCGCTGCCTGTGACTACCACGGTCTTTAGCTGGAGTGCCTGTTCCTCAAGCACAAAGTCTATTGATAAGGCACTCCCCTCAGAAATACTTACCTTCTTCTCCAAAGTTTTATAGCCAATGTGTTGTGCAACAATGGTATGATTACCGGAAGGAGTCTTTAGAAAAAATCTCCCGGAAGCGTTAGATGTAGTACCTACGGTAGTTCCTTTAATATAGACGGTTGAAAAAGGAAGGATCTCGCCGGCTTCATTTCCGGTAATCCCTTTAATTCCGGTTTGAGAGAACGTTGAAAATGATAAAAGAAGTAGTAGGGGAATAACAAGTCTGATTCTCATAAGTGTTGATGATATTATTTGAACATAACGCAACAATCTTGTTCTTTAATTAGTTGCATCACAGATAAATTTTATTAAACTTCTCAATTTATGCTAAACTTGGCGAAAGTTATATCATTGAATGGGCCGTCAGTATGCAAAAAGCAGCAATTATTACCGGGGGATCCTCCGGTATTGGTAAAGCACTCGTTTTAAAATATGCGAATGAAGGATACGCCGTCACATTTACCGGACGTAATAAGCAAAGAATGCAGCAAGTCTCAAATGAGCTGGGTAAAAGAACGCATCTTGCATTAGAATTGGATGCCTCCAACCGGGGAGACAATGAAAAAATGGTGTCTGAAACAATTAAGTCTTTTGGAAGATTGGATGTCCTTGTTTGTAATGCCGGAATTTCGATGCGTGCACTTTTTGAGGACTTGGATCCTGATGTATTCAAACGGTTAATGGACATCAACTTTTATGGAGCCGTCTACGCTACCAAGTTTGCCCTGCCTCATTTGTTGGAAAGTAAGGGAACAATCATTGCGATATCCTCAATCAATGGATGGCGTTCCACACCTGCACGTTCAGCTTATTCCGCTTCAAAGTTTGCCATGCAAGGTTTTTACGAATCTTTAAGAACCGAAATAATGAACAGAGGTGTCCATGTATTAGTGGTATGTCCGGGTTTCACCTGTTCGAATATAAGAAACGTTGCGCTAAATGCTGAAGGTCAGGCACAGGGAGAATCTCCCAGAGATGAGGAAAAAATGATGACCTCTGAAGAGGTTGCTGATAGAACATTTGAAGCTGCAATAAAAAAGAAGCGAGACCTTATCCTTACTTTTCAAGGGAAAATGGCCGTACTCCTAAATAAATTTATTCCTTCCAAACTTGACAAACTGGTCTATAAAATGATGAAAAAGGAAGCAGATAATCCACTTAAATAGATTTTATACGATTACTTCTAATAAATACTTCGTTACCATCCCATAAGATTTTACTCCATATATCAGATTCCCTGAGGACAGTTACCTTATGACCTTTATCAATAACTGTAACAGGTTCTGCCCCTGCCGAAGGGGCAGACCTTAAAAGTGATCGATCAGAGGTGATGATAGCCTTCTCCTCCACCTTAAAATTCACTAGAATCAGCAAAACAACCCCCAAAAAAGATTGCATAACCAGTGCTGCATACGGTCTTTCCTGCTGATGTATTTTCTTATATATGTAAATCAATAAGCATAAAAGCATCGCCTGGATCAAGGCAAATACTTCTACTCTATATTTTGAAAAAATAGCCATTAAATAATCTATATCAGAATACACATAGCCATAAAGTGCATTGGCCTCAGCCAACTTTTCAATTTTGCCGATAGCCAGCCGATCACCTGATGCTTTATAGTAAAGGTCCAAATAGTATAATGTGAAGGAATGATCTTCAGTCGCATCCGCAACATAAGCCATTTTAAGAAGCATAGAAGGGGTAGCAAAGCCATCTTCAAAAAGAGAAAGGTACAATTCCATTGATTCTGTATACTTCTCTTCATCAAAGAGCGAATCAGCAACACTCAATTGTTGTTTATTCGATCCAAAGCAAGAAGCCGAAACCAGAAATAAAATAACTGAAAATGACTTCAAGATTATTCCGGAAATTATGTGATAAAATGACTTAAAATATCTACTTTTGCGTTCGCAATTTATAGAACTGTTCTGAATTGCTCTCATTTTTTCAATGAATAGAGTTTTAAGAATGAATAATTTTCAAAAAATTCCGAGTTAAACTAAATCTGACTGGCTAGCTCAGCTGGTAGAGCAACGCCCTTTTAAGGCGTGGGTCCTGGGTTCGAACCCCAGGCCAGTCACATTAGAAACCGGACTCATGAGCATTAGCATTGTGCTTTTCTATGACTGATGAGTGATTAGGAATTTTAATTTCAAATGTGGTTCCCTTGTTTATTTCGCTCTTAACGGAGACATCACAATTATTTTTCTCCAAAAGTCCAATGCTTAGACTAAGACCCAAACCAGTACCCATTTCCCTTTGAGTACCTGCTTGAGAGTCTTGAATTTCTTTTTTTATGATGGAGTTAATCGTTTCAGAATCCATCCCTATCCCCGTATCTGCAACTTTAATTATGGTCTCTTTTTCATTTTGATTTGAGAGAATCTCCACAGTACCACCTTCATTGGTAAATTTAATCGCATTGTGAATGAGATTCCTTATTGCAACTTTGAAGTGGTTTTCATCAATCCATGCAGAAACATTACATGATGCATTCACCTTAAATTCAATGTTTTTCTTTTTAATCAAAGAATCAAATAAATCTATATTTTCATTGACTACATCACAAACATTAACCATTGCAGGGTAAGCATTTATACCTCCTAGCTGCATCCTTGACCAATCTAAAAGTTCATTTACAGTTCCGGTGAGTGAGGTTAACTTTTGCTTGAGTATCTCCTGATATTTAAAAAATTCTTTTAGAGACATATCCGCTTGATTACTCACATTTAAAAAGGTCTGGAACATATTCAACGGGCTTTTTATATCATGGGCAATAATTGAGAATAACTTATCTTTGGTTTCATTTGCAACTTTAAGTTCCTCTTGTGTTTTTACCATCGGAGTAACATCATCAATACATATAGTTATTGCTTCAACTTCTCTTTCTTCATCGAAAATCGGTTCATATTTACCATTCGCAGAAATGATAGTTCCATTTGGCAGCCTTGTTTTCTTAAAAAAGGAAACGGCCTCTCCTTGCTGAGCACGTTCAAAAAATTCCTTTTGATTCTCCAGAATTTTCGCAGGCAACATTTCAGACCTATTTTTACCGATTATTTCCTTTCTACTTATCTTGAGACTGGCTGCATAATTCTCATTTGTTAAAATGTATTTGCCATGCTTATCAACCAGTGCTAAAAAGACAGGCACATTATCAACCATTGAAAAAAGTCTCCGCTCGGTTGTTTCACTTTTATGAAGTGCTTTGACAAGTATAATTCTGAAAGCAACCAGAGAAACGTATGTCACTATCCCAACAATAATACTATTTAAAACCGTCAGAATGAAGTGAAATTCATTTTTAGTGCCTTCAACCTCTACCGAGACAATTTTCAACCATAAGTAGATGCCAAAGACCAGCCAAAAGGAAAAGTGCTTTTTCTTACCATCAAAGATGAACATAGTGATGGCCATAAGTGGCAGCAATAAGTTTTCCGAATCAACGAAGTATCCGTTTTTATGATTTACTAAAGTCCCGATAGTAATAATCGTAGAGGTGATAATTAAAAAGAGATACTTTGAGATATTTACATTTCCACCTCTATTCAACAGTAGAAGTAGAACAAAAAGAGCAAGCCCTACACCACAGATTAATGCCTGGATAAAAAAATTAAAGTAAAATGTGACAAATACTAAAACAGTGATTGTCACTATGCAGAAAAGAATCAAATAATTAAAGAAAACCAGCCTTCTTTCCTCTAGTGCATCATAAGTATGTATGATACCAAATTTTAATATCGTCTTTAAAATACCCACTTTTGCATATAATTCCAAATAAAAGTTAATTAGTCTCTTATAAATTAAATTAAAAAAATGCAAATAAGATTAATCCACTTTAAACTACAAAATTGAGATTGGAATAAAAATATTTAAAATTATTTCGATAAAATACATATAAAAAACGATAATGTGAAAATAATGTTATCCGATTCTAAAAAATAAATTACTGAAAAATATAAAATATTTAAAGAAGTTCTATGCAACGATATACTGCATCAATAAGTTGTTCAGAGTTTTGAAGTGGTTTTTGAATAAACTCTACGTATTCTACATCATAATTTCCCATTATTTCCTTCGGATGACTTGATATCACGATTGTCTTAGGTTTATGATCCGTTATTTCGAGTATTTCCGGGCCTTCCAAGCCCGAAATATTGATATCTAGCAACAATATATCCGGCTTATCAAAATCTATTTTCTTTGCAGCATCTAGTGTATTATCACACGCTCCGATTAATTCCGCTTCTTTTACCCTGGATAAAACTGCTTTGAGAATCTCTACAAATGCAGGATCATCTTCAATAATCAAATATGTTACTTTATTTTGATGCAATAATTTTGAAATAAAATATTTATATAGTCACAAAAAAGTAGCAAAAATAAAAGTTCTCAATCAAGAGGACTTTGTACCAAAGGAGGGGATCGAACCCTCACTCCCAAAGGAACACGAGTTTGAGTCGTGCGCGTCTACCAATTCCGCCACTTTGGCTTTTTACTATTTCAAAAATATTAAAGTTATTTAAAGAACATTAATATTGCAATTAAGTTTAATTGACAGCTAACTATGAGTAATTTTTCAAGTAATATCAAATACGCTTCTTTCTATCAAAGGCTCTTAGCTCATAATATAGATCTCATACCTATTCTCGGCTTATTCTATCTAACTACTTTGTTAATTAACTCAAAGTTTGACATAATTATTATGGGTAGCATCTATATTTTTTACAACATATCCTTTGAGTTGAGCAGCCTGAAAGCCACACCGGGAAAGAAATGGAATAAAATAAGCATAGAAAATGATTCGTCAAGATCAAAAGTTTTGAACGTGATACTTAGAAATTTCTTAAAGCCGCTTTCATTAATTCTATTCTTTTTAGGTTTTGTCATGATGTTGTTTAATTCAAAGCGACAGGGTTTACACGACTATATTGCAGGTACAATAGTATTGTTCAATAAATAATAGTTTAAATTTGTCCCGGTTCAATTTTACATTTGAATAATATTTTATATTTCAGGTCAAATTCAAATAGGTTAAAACAGCATGAGTAATAAAAACTCTCCTATTAAACAGTTCGAAGGATTATTTGAAGGATTTATTTTCTGGAGCCGATGGGTACAAGCCCCTCTATATACCGGTCTTATAATAGCCTCATTCTTCTATTTATATAAATTTTTTGAAGAACTATTATACATGGTTAAATATACCCGGATATGGAACGAGACAAAGATGATGCTTAGCATTTTAGGTTTGGTTGATATTTCAATGGTGATGAACCTCGTAGTAATGGTGGTCATTGGTGGTTATTCCATCTTCACGAGCCGCATAGATGTGGAAATGCACGAAGACAAACCATTGTGGCTGGAGGGATTGGATGCCGGTCAGTTGAAAATTAAGCTGGCTACGTCACTAGCTTCAATCTCCGGAGTTTACTTGTTGAAAACGTTCATTGACTATAGAAATGAGGTTCAAAAAACGAGCCCCGAAGGTATTGTCATTGAAATTGTAATTCACATGGTATTTATTTTCTCAGCATTATTGTTATCACAAACAGAGAAAATTACTCACAGTTATCATGTACACGAAACATCTAAAAAGAAAAACAAGCCCGAAGAGGATTAAGCCTTTTACCGACTAAAAAAATTACGTCTGAATATTCAGTAGCTTTCTTATTTTAATGAAAGGGGGTTTCTAACGAAAAGTTATTTTTGCAATTCTTTAGCGCATGTGGTGGAATTGGTAGACACGCCATCTTGAGGGGGTGGTGGCCTTTTGGTCGTGGAGGTTCGAATCCTCTTATGCGCACTAACTCTTAACCTCCCATACGATATCAGCATACCATTTTTCATTGTCATAAAATGAAGCAACAGGTTTGAATCCGGTATCCTCTGCTAACTCAAGTATCTGTGTCTCATTATATTTTTTTGAAATTTCCATAAAAATGGCCTCCCATGCGCTAATGGGGATTATTTCGTCTCCAACCCTGATACTCTGATCTTCCTTACTGATTAGATAACTTTTACATTCTCCGGTATGCGGGTTATAATAAGGATAGTGTAAAAATAACTCCCTGTTAAAGTCACCATTTAGCTCTTTATTAATTCTATCAAGTAGATTTAAATTGAAGTTTGTTGTTATTCCTTCCTTGTCATTATACGCCGCTAAAATCTTAGAAGGATCTTTTTTCAAATCTATCCCCATAAAGAGGAGATCATTCGGCTTTAAAAACTGTCGAAGTCCGAATAGAAAAGATACCGCTTCTTCTTTAGGGAAATTTCCAACATTAGAGCCCAAGAAGAAAATGACCTCTCTTTCATGACTGTCCGAAATTTGACTTAACGCATCAAAATAATCTCCTTCATACGGATCGAACTTGAGGTTAGGTATTTCCGATTTAAGATTATCTCCTAATATCTCAAGAACATTTCCTGAAATATCTACCGGAGTATAAGTAAAGTCTGTTTTCTGTTCTTGGAAATACCTTAGAAGTACTTTGGTTTTTAGGCCATCTCCTGCACCCAACTCTATAATTCTAAAAGGTTGATCCCGGCCTAATACTTCTAAGATCTGCTGCTTCTCCCGTTCAAAAATCTCTAGTTCCTTTCTCGTGAGGTAGTATTCTTCCATGTGCATGATTTGCCGAAACAAGCCATCTCCTACCTCATCGTAGAAATACTTTGAAGGTAAATATTTATGTTGAGCTTTAAGTCCCTCCAGTACATCTTCCAGGAAGGAGCTTACAGCCTCATTTACTTCTTTACTCATTAATTATTTATGTCTGGCCAGACGGATGCCGGAAAACAGCCATCTTAAATGCGGATGAAAAAAATTGCGATAAGTCCTTCGAATATGGCTCTTTGATGTAGCAAATGATCCTCCTCTAAGCACTATCTGATTAACCATGAACTTACCGTTGTATTCGCCTAGCGTACCATCAGCCATTTTAAAAAACGGGTAAGCAGTGTAAGGGCTGGAAGTCCATTCCCATAGGTTCCCGAAGAAATCATAAGTACCGGTCTGAATTGGCCTGAAGAAATTGCTTTCCAAAAAATTGGCATTTTGTGGAATTTCCTTAGAAAACTTACCGCACGCTACCTCCCACTCGTATTCAGTTGGCAAGCGGTATCCCTTCCATCTTGCAAACGCATCAGCCTCATAATAAGAAATATGTGCTACAGGGTTCACCCAATTAATTGGCTCAAAACCTCCAAGAGTATAATTTTTCCATTCTTTTCCATCTTCCTGATACCAATACCTTGGAGCTTTTATTTCATTCTGATTAAGCCAGTCCCACGCTTCAGATAGCCAAAATACATGATTTGAATAACCTCCGGATTCTATAAAATCAAGGTATTCCCGGTTAGTTACCAGATCTGCTTCAATTTCATATTCATGTAAGAATACCTTATGAAATCCGCCCTCATTATCAAAGTAAAAACCTGTTCCTTCACAACCTACTTCATAAATGCCTTCTTCTACATTCAACCAACCACTTTTCCGGTTGCCAGAATGAATTACCCTAGAGATTTCCTTGTACTCAGGAAAAAGAGGATTATCTCCTAAAATCCTTTTAATGTCATATAAAAACAATTCCTGATGTTGTTGCTCATGATGGCACCCCATTTCAATTCGCCTGATGATTTCTTCCGTAAGATATATTTTCTCAAATAAATCATTCATTGCTTTATTTACAAAGGCTCTGTATTCGAAGATCTCCTTCACAGTAGGTCGAGTCAATTGCCCTCTGTTTGCTCGTGCCCAGCGATCACCGGCAGAGATGTAGTAACTGTTGAATAAGTAAGGATACTTCTCATTAAAAAGTTGATAGCCTGGGAGGTATGGCACTAAAACAAAAGTTTCAAAAAACCACGTTGTGTGACCCAAATGCCATTTAAGCGGACTTACATCAACAATCGGCTGTACTACGAAGTCCTCAATCTCAAGCGGATCACAGAGAAACCGTGTTCGGTTTCTGACATTGTGGTAGTATTTTGATATTTCCAAATGGGATGTTATTACGGACTCCAAACTAACGGGATTTGCCCCAAAATATAACTCATTAAATCATAAATTCCATTAATGTGCCAACTTTTTTCAGGACGGGACAGCATTGAAATTCCATCCATGATCGTTCTGGCATAGTTCAAGGTCCCTTAACGATAAATACACGCAGCAAAGCATATCAGGAATAGAGCCTGATGATATCTTCTCATGATCTATGCCATTAGCTTTTTGTATTTAATTCGGGTTGGCTCTTCATCTCCAAGCCGTTTCTTTCTATTCTCTTCATAATCCGTAAAGTTTCCTTCAAACCAACAGACCCGTGAGTTGCCCTCAAAAGCTAAGATATGGGTAGCTATCCTATCCAGGAACCACCTGTCGTGTGAGATGACTACTACACACCCTGCAAAATTTTCGAGTGCCTCTTCCAGTGCTCTTAATGTATTCACATCCAGATCATTCGTAGGCTCATCCAGAAGAATGAGATTTGAGCTTTTCTTTAATGTAAGTGCAAGGTGGACTCTGTTTCGTTCACCTCCGGATAACTTACTCACCTTCTTTTCTTGATCCGGTCCGGTGAAGTTGAATTTACTCACATAGGCTCGGGCGTTCATTTCTCTTCCTCCCAAATCAATGATTTCATTACCTTCGGAAATTACCTGAAATACCGTTTTTTCCGGATCCAGCCGGTTGTGTTCCTGATCTACATAGCTCATCTCCACTGTCTCACCTACTTCAAAACTTCCGGAGTCAGGGGTTTCATTTCCTGTAATAAGTTTGAATAAAGTGGACTTACCGGCACCATTTGGACCAATTACACCAACAATACCTCCCTGGGGAAGATTAAATGATAGCTTTTCAAAAAGCAACTTTTCACCAAATGCCTTAGACACACCATTAACCTCAATCACTTTAGCTCCCAATCTGGGGCCGGGAGGGATGTACAATTCCAAGTTCTTCTCTTTCTCCTTACCCTCTTCGCTCATGAGTTTATTATAGGCATTGAGTCTGGCTTTACCCTTTGCCTGGCGAGCCTTTTGTCCCATTCGAACCCATTCCAGTTCTCGCCGAAGTGTCTTATGTCTTTTTGATTCCTGCTTTTCTTCTTGTGCTAAACGTTTCTCTTTTTGCTCCAGCCAGCCCGAATAGTTTCCTTTCCAGGGAATGCCTTCTCCTCTGTCAAGTTCCAGAATCCAACCTGCAACATTGTCAAGGAAATAACGATCGTGTGTTACAGCGATAATTGTCCCTTCATATTTTTGTAAATACTGCTCCAACCACAATACTGACTCGGCATCTAAGTGATTAGTCGGCTCATCCAGGAGCAGAATATCCGGTTGTTCCAGTAACAAACGACATAATGCAACCCTCCTTTTTTCCCCTCCTGATAAATTTTTGATAATTGCATCTTCAGCCGGGGTTCTTAACGCATCCATTGCACGCTGAAGTTTGTGATCAATTTCCCAAGCCCCGGCAGCATCAAGCCGCTCTTGAACTTCCCCTTGCCGCTCCATGAGTTTACTCATTTTATCCGGATGCTCAAGAACTTCAGGATCAGCAAAACCGGCATTGATTTCATCGTATTCCTTAAGCAAATCATTGATCTCCCTGATTCCTTCTCTAACAACCTCGATTACGGTTTTATCAGGATCTAGTTTTGGCTCCTGCTCTAACATTCCAACCGTAAATCCCGGCGAGAAAACCACATCACCCCGGTATTCTTTATCCACCCCGGCGATAATCCGAAGTAAGGACGACTTCCCGGCACCATTTAAGCCTAATACGCCTATTTTCGCTCCATAAAAAAAGGATAGATAAATATTCTTAAGTACTTGTTTCTGTGGCGGGTAAATCTTGTTGACTCCCGACATGGAGAAGATAACCTTTTCGTCTGACATGCTTAAATTTTGGTTAAAGCTCAAATTTACCACGTATTGTATAAATAACTCACCTGTGAATGATAAGGAAATACCATTTGAATTTATAAAGGAAGGAAAAGTATATTGCCCGGACTAAGGTATAATTCGCAAAGAGAGATCGGTAAGTTTTGAGAAGAAAATATTGAAAAAGATTCTTATTTGAAGACAAGATAGATAAAATCGGAAGTCCTGAAGAAGAAAATTCAACAAATTTTAGTTTTATTAGATGGTTCTATGAGTAAGTCGGTAGAACGCGAAAAGCATTATTCTCAATAAAAGTGAATGAAGTAAAGATTTGATTTTTTTATAATAAAATTATATTTGCGGGCATTATTAAAAACTATATTAAAAAAAGGCGATAATATGTACTGGACACTTGAATTAGCATCCTATTTGGAAGACGCTCCCTGGCCTGCCACCAAAGATGAACTGATTGATTACTCTATCCGTTCAGGTGCGCCACTGGAAGTAGTAGAAAACCTGCAAGAACTGGAAGATGATGGACAACCTTTTGAAAACATTGAAGAAATCTGGCCGGATTATCCGACAAAAGAGGACTTCTTCTTTAATGAAGACGAATATTAAATCAACCCATTGTGTATTTTAAATAATGATTTCTTTTCAGCATTAGCCATGTAACCACTCCTTTTTAATCGGCCTACATTTTTAGTAAAAAAACGGATGCCCCCTTGACAATTAAATATTTTTATACTTACTTTGTATTTTAATAAAAAAAGGTTTAACCTTGCAACTGAAATAATTTTTTAACCAAAAACTTTTTTATGATGTACTCTTTTATTATACCCCCCCCCCCCCC
>JACONI010000030.1:14412-15566 GCA_014323825.1 Ekhidna sp.
CCCCCCCCCCCCCCCTAAGAATAGTTATACTTTTTCCGAAAGTTGTGCTATTTATTCTTATCGGGACGGCTTTGGCCGCTTGCGGGGACGATGACAGCGGAGAAAAAAATACCCCGCCAACCATCAACGACCTGACTTTTTCTATCGCCGAAGATGTACCGATAGGAACGGTAGTGCAAAGCGTAGAGGTTACCGATGAGGAGCAGGATGCATTGAGTTTTGTCATTACCGAGGGTAATACCGACGAGGCATTTGCCATAAATGCCGAGTTAAGACAACTGGTCACGGCTAAAAAGCTCGACTTTGAAACCGCTCCGAATTATACCCTCACCATAACCGTCTCCGATGGGGAACTCTCGGCTATGGCTGAAATTACCATCAATGTTACTGATGTGAATGAAGCACCGACTATTGCCGATCAGACCTTCTCCGTACCCGAAGATGCGGTAAACGGAACCGCAGTCGGGACGGTGCAGGCGACAGACCCGGAGGAGGACAACCTCACCTTTGCCATCTCTCAGGGAAATACCGGCGATGTGTTTGCCATAGTGGAAGGCACAGGGGCTATTACCACGGCAGGAACACTCGACTTTGAGAATACGCAAAGCTATACACTCAAGGTAAGCGTCTCCGATGGAAGCCTCCCGGCCACAGCCGACATCACCGTCAATGTTACAGATGTGGACGAAGCAACGGAACCCGAAAACACTGCACCGACTATTGCCGATCAGACCTTCTCCGTACCCGAAGATGCGGTAAACGGAACCGCAGTCGGAACCGTGCAGGCTAGTGATGCCGAAACGAATAACCTCATGTTTTCCATCACTCAGGGAAATACTGGCGATGCTTTTGCCATCGCTGAAGGCACAGGGGCTATTACGGTGGCAGGAACACTCGACTTTGAGATTACGCAAAGCTATACACTCAAGGTAAGCGTCTCCGATGGAAGCCTCCCGGCCACAGCCGACATCACCGTCAATGTTACAGATGTGGAGGAGAACACCGCACCGACCATTGCTGATCAGACCTTTACTGTAGCCGAAGATGCGAATAACGGAACCGCAGTCGGAACCGTGCAGGCTAGTGATGCCGAAACGAATAACCTCATGTTTTCCATCACTCAGGGAAATACCGGCGATGTGTTTGCCATAGTG
>JACONI010000031.1 GCA_014323825.1 Ekhidna sp.
ATAGGGGGGGGGGGGGGTATAATAAAATACAACATCATAAAAAAGTTTAAAGGATTAAAAATTAAAAAAATCATTTCGGATACAAGGTTAAACACCTTTTTATTAAAATACAAAGTAAGGATAAAAATATTTAATTGTCAAGAGGAAGGGCTATTTTTTTGAAGGGATTCCCTGAATAAGGTCATTATTGCCCGGATCACAACGAGCAGGAGCGCACTGTTTATTAACATTGCTTAATATTGCATAATGGGTAAATCAGATAATATGTTATTAACGACTACAAACAATGTAGAGGGAAAAACCATCTCTACATATTACGGAATGGTGACCGGTGAGGCCATCATTGGAGCCAATATTTTTAAAGATTTCTTCGCTTCCATCACCGATGTCGTAGGCGGACGTTCCGGGGCCTATGAAAAATCACTCAAGGATGCGAAAAACATTGCAGTACAGGAGATGATAGACAGGGCGAAGGGACTTGGTGCCAATGCTGTAATTGCAATCGATCTGGATTATGCAACCGTAGGAAAGGACTCAGGTATGCTGATGGTGAGTGCCGGCGGCACCGCAGTAAAGTTAGAGTAAACCGGTACATCTTAACGATGAAACTCAGGCCATAATCTAATTTTGAGAACTTTTACCGGCTTTTTAATCCTGACTGTCTTCCGTTGTGAATAGCGTTGTAACTCTGACGCTTTGATTCTGAGTTTTGGAATGATAATTCAGTATTTACCGGATTTGAATACCATAAATCTATATGTAAGCGCAAGTCATCATAATCCGAAAATAAAGAGAGTTGGGCATTTATGGATAGCTAATTTAAAGCCATAATAAACGTTTTTTGCAACATTTAGGCTTCACCCACAGTCCCTCCAAAATTCATTGGGAATTTTGGGGCTTCTTCGGTTTGTTTGATCTCACCGAATGTGCTCTCATATTTATTTACATTGTCCTCCAGTGCTCTAAGAAGTCGCTTGGCATGTTCAGGTGTGAGTACAACTCTGGACTTGACTTTTGCCTTGGGAACACCGGGCATTAATCTTATAAAATCAATTACAAACTCACTGCTTGAATGCGCAATCATAGCCAAATTAGCATAGATACCCTCCGCAATTTCTTCCGGGAGTTCTATGTTAATATGATTATTATTTGTTTTTGATTGTTCCTGATCTTTCTTGCTGTC
This sequence comes from Ekhidna sp., assembly GCA_014323825.1. Classification (GTDB taxonomy): domain Bacteria; phylum Bacteroidota; class Bacteroidia; order Cytophagales; family Cyclobacteriaceae; genus Ekhidna. The sequence continues at coordinate 1,184 of JACONI010000031.1, forward strand.
CTCCATATCAAATTAAGCTTCAACTTCTTTTGTTCTAAACTCCTCACGAGAGGAAACAAGGTTATCATACTCCTCCTGAGAATTTACAATGTATTTACCATACTTTCTGACCCCGGTTCCCGCAGGAATTAAATGACCTACAATCACGTTCTCCTTCAATCCAATTAATGTATCAGCTTTACCTCTTATTGAAGCTTCACTCAGTACCTTGGTTGTCTCCTGAAATGATGCCGCAGAAATAAAACTTTCGGTTCCAAGTGATGCTTGTGTAATCCCCTGAAGTGTTGGCTTACCGGTGGCAGGCTCAGCATCTCTTACCTGCATCAGTTTCATATCCCTTCTTTTCAGACTAGACACTTCATCTCTCAGGCTTCTCGCATCAATAATTTGTCCTGCTTTGAAATGCTCCGAATCTCCCGGATCAACAACAATTTTCTTATCAAGTATATTATCGTTTTCTTCCATAAAGACAAATCGATCAACCAACTGGTTTGTCAGGAAGCTGGTATCACCCGCATTCTCAATAATCACCTTCTGCATCATTTGACGAACGATGACCTCAATATGCTTATCATTTATCTTCACTCCTTGTAATCTATATACTTCTTGAATCTCATTCACCAAGTATTCCTGAACAGCTGTAGGCCCTTTGATCTTCAAAATATCTGCCGGAGTAGTTGCACCGTCAGAAAGTGCATCTCCTGCTCGTACATAGTCATTTTCCTGTACAAGGATGTGTTTGGATAATGAAACCATGTAACGTTTCTTAACACCATCTTTGGATTCAATATAAATCTCCCTGTTACCTCTCTTGATTCCTCCATATTCAACCACACCATCAATCTCACTAACAACGGCAGGGTTAGATGGATTTCTAGCCTCAAAAAGTTCGGTTACTCTTGGCAGCCCTCCTGTAATATCTCTGTTCTTGCCTGCCTTTCTTGGAATTTTAGCCAGTACTTGTCCGGGTCGCAGTTTATCACCTTCATTCACTACCAAGTGAGACCCGACCGGTACATTATAAGATTTCTGAGTTTCACCATCCTTGCCAATAACCTCAATTGCGGGGTTTTTCGTTTTATCTTTAGTATCAATAATTACCTTCTCTCTGTGTCCTGTCTGCTCATCTGACTCTTCTTTGAAGGTAACACCTTCAATAATTGAATCAAACGATACAATACCTTCAAATTCAGACATGATCACAGCGTTGTAAGGATCCCAATAGCAGATTTCATCTCCCTTAGATACCTTATCACCTTCTTTTACTTTAAGGACTGCACCGTAAGGAATATGATTAGAGATCAAGTGCTTCTCTTTCTTGTCATCAAGAATTCGAATCTCACCGGATCTTCCCATTACCACCTCGATCTTTTTGTCTTCCTCGTCTGTAAACTTCACTGTTCTCAACTCATCAAATTCAATGAATCCATCGAATTTTGCTTTAATATTTGCATCTACAGCGATGTTTGATGCAGTACCTCCAACATGGAAAGTTCTTAAAGTCAGCTGAGTTCCGGGCTCACCGATTGATTGAGCCGCAATTACACCAACGGACTCTCCTGTGTAAGACATTTTTCTAGTTGAAAGATTTCTACCGTAACACTTCGCACAAACTCCCTGATGAGTTTCACACGTTAATACTGATCTGATCTCAACCTCCTCAATTGCAGAGTTATCTATATACTCGGCGATCTCTTCCGTAAACTCTTGTCCGGCTTCAATGACTAACTCATCAGAGATTGGATCATAAATATCATGTACGGATACCCTTCCAAGGATTCTTTCAGAAAGAGCTTCAACGATTTCTTCGTTATCCTTCAATGCGGAGACAGAAAGTCCTCTCAGTGTTCCACAGTCTTCTTCGTTAATTACGACATCCTGTGCAACGTCTACAAGTCTTCTTGTTAAATAACCCGCATCTGCAGTTTTAAGTGCTGTATCTGCAAGCCCCTTTCTGGCACCGTGAGTTGAAATAAAGTACTCAATTACATCCAACCCTTCCTTAAAATTTGAAAGAATTGGGTTTTCAATGATTTCACCGACAGATCCCTGAAGATTTTTCTGAGGTTTCGCCATCAATCCTCTCATACCACCAAGCTGACGAATCTGCTCTCTTGATCCTCTTGCGCCCGAATGCATCATCATATAGATTGAGTTGAAGCCCTGATCATCTTCCTCCATCTGGGTCATCAAAGAATTTGTTAATTGGGTATTGGTTCTTGTCCAAATATCAATAACCTGATTGTATCTTTCATTATCTGTGATAAGACCCATCAGATAGTTTTGCCATATACTATCTACCTCTTCTTTAGCCTGTGATACCAACCTCTCTTTCTCTTTGGGAATATTTATATTATCAAGTCCCATGGAAAGACCGCCTCTATAGGCCATTTTAAATCCAAGGGCTTTTATATCATCCAGAAAATGTGCCGTTCTTGCCATCCCTGAAATCTTGAAAACATGAGCAATAATCTTCTGAAGCTTCTTCTTGGTTAGAAGTTCGTCTACATAACCAACTTCCTCCGGCACCGCTTCGTTGAAGAGTACTCTGCCTGCAACTGTCTCCACAATTTTATTCTCAAGCTCACCATTCTCATTTCTTACTTTAGTTCTTACCTTGATATAAGCGTGCTGAGAAATTTGTTTTTCATTAAGTGCTATAATTACCTCCTCGTGAGAATAGAAAATCTTACCCTCTCCGGGAACTTGCTCTTTATCCGTACTTTTTCTACCCTTTGTGATGTAATAAAGGCCTAATACCATATCCTGCGAAGGTACTGCAATCGGTGTTCCGTTTGCAGGGTTTAAGATGTTATGAGACGAAAGCATTAGTAAAGAGGCTTCCAAAATTGCTTCATGACCAAGTGGTACGTGAACGGCCATCTGGTCACCGTCAAAGTCAGCGTTGAATGCAGTACAAGTAAGTGGGTGTAACTGAATGGCTTTACCCTCAATTAGTTTAGGCTGGAATGCCTGAATACCTAATCTGTGAAGTGTAGGAGCTCTGTTAAGTAACACCGGATGCCCTTTCAATACGTTCTCAAGGATATCCCAAACTACAGAGTCTTTTCTATCAACGATTTTCTTGGCTGACTTAACCGTCTTGACAATACCTCTCTCAATCAGCTTTCTGATAATAAATGGCTTGAAAAGCTCGGCAGCCATATTCTTAGGAAGACCACACTCATGCATCTTCAGCTCCGGACCTACAACAATTACAGATCGACCGGAATAATCCACTCTTTTACCGAGTAGGTTTTGACGGAACCGACCTTGCTTTCCTTTAAGCATATCACTCAAAGATTTGAGGGCTCTGTTTCCGTCAGACCTGACCGCATTTACTTTCCTCGAATTATCAAACAATGAATCAACAGCCTCTTGAAGCATCCTTTTCTCATTTCTAAGGATTACCTCGGGAGCTTTGATATCAATAAGTCTTTTAAGGCGATTATTTCTAATGATAACTCTCCTGTAAAGATCGTTCAAATCAGAAGTAGCAAATCGACCTCCATCCAAAGGAACCAAAGGACGTAGTTCCGGTGGAATTACAGGAACCATCTTCACTATCATCCATTCCGGCTTGTTCTCAATTCTTGTCTTCGCATCTCTAAATGCCTCCACTACTCTAAGTCTTTTCAGAGCTTCGGCTTTTCTTTGCTGAGAGGTATCAGTTGCAGCCTGGTGCCTTAATTCATAGGAAAGTTCATCTAACTGAGTTCTTGCTAAGAGCATTTCAAGTGCTTCAGCACCCATTTTTGCAATGAACTTATTTGGGTCATCATCATCCAACATCTGATTTTCCCTTGGCAACTTATCAAGAATATCTAAATATTCTTCTTCGGTCAAGAAGTCTAATTTGAGGATTCCGTCTTCTTCCTTAACTCCGGGCTGGATTACTATATACCGTTCATAATAGATGATTTGATCTAGTTTCTTAGTAGGAACTCCTAACAAGTATCCAATCTTATTTGGTAAAGATTTGAAATACCAAATGTGGGCAACAGGAACTACTAGCTCAATGTGGCCCATTCTCTCCCTTCTTACTTTCTTCTCAGTAACCTCAACTCCACATCTATCGCAGATAATCCCTTTATATCTAATCCTTTTATACTTACCACAATAACACTCCCAGTCTTTAACCGGACCGAAGATTCTTTCGCAGAAAAGACCACCCATCTCAGGCTTATAAGTCCTGTAATTGATGGTTTCAGGCTGTGTTATCTCTCCATGTGAACTCTCCAAAATTGACTCCGGAGAGGCCAGACTGGTAGTAACCTTTGAGAAGTCGTTGTGAATTTTTTTATTTTTTCTGAACGCCATATCTATATTTATAAATCCTTTTGTTTGAGATCAAGAGGGGTGATCATTTAAAGTTTAGTCTAGAGTAATTTCAAGTGCTAATCCCCTCAATTCATGTATCAATACATTGAACGATTCCGGAATGTTTGGCTTATTCATGTTTTCGCCTTTCACGATCGCTTCATAAGCTTTAGCTCTTCCAATGACATCATCTGATTTTATGGTAAGAATCTCCTGAAGGACATTGGCAGCACCAAATGCTTCAAGTGCCCATACCTCCATTTCTCCAAAACGCTGACCTCCAAACTGAGCCTTACCTCCAAGTGGTTGCTGCGTGATGAGTGAGTAGGGTCCAATACTTCTTGCGTGCATCTTATCATCAACGAGGTGACCTAGTTTCAACATGTAAATCACCCCAACTGTAACCGGTTGGTCGAATCTTTCACCAGTTAACCCGTCATATAGATAAGATCTGCCAAAGTTTGGTAATCCGGCTTCCTTCAATTCGTTCTGAACTTCATCTTCAGTGGCTCCGTCAAAAATTGGAGTAGCATATTTTTTCCCAAGTTTCAAGCCGGCCCACCCAAGAACGGTCTCATAAATCTGACCGATGTTCATTCTGGAAGGGACCCCTAGCGGATTCAGCACGATATCTACAGGTGTTCCATCTTCACTGAATGGCATATCCTCTTCCCTAACAATCTTCGCCACAACACCTTTATTTCCATGTCTCCCTGCCATTTTATCGCCTACTTTCAATTTACGCTTCTTAGCAATGTAAACTTTTGCGAACTTTACAATACCTGTGGGTAATTCGTCCCCTACTTCAAGTGTGAATTTTTCTCTCTTGAATAACCCTGAGATATTATTTCTATGGCCAATGTAGTTCTTAACCATTTTGAAGATTAAGCCATCTACTTTTTCATCTCCAGTCCAGTTCTCAATAATTAAGTCGGAAATAAGGTTTGCTTCCTCAGGAACGTTGTAGTTACTCTCATCCCTATACTTATTCTTAGGTGGGAAGAGGTTAGCCTCAATATTCTTCTTGGAAAACTTAATGCCTTTACTCATCACTTCTTCACCAAATTTGTGCTTGATACCCTGACAAATCTTTCCGTCTATAAGTTTTGTCAGTTTCTCAACCATAACTTCTCTGGCCTCTGTGAGTTTTTGGCTATATTTATTTTTAAGAAGTTCAACTTCCTTCTTAGCCCTTGCTCTTACTTCCTTATCCTTCTTAGGTCTGGAGAAAAGTTTAGTGTCAATAACAACTCCTTTTAGAGATGGCGAAGCTTTCAAAGAAGCATCTTTCACATCACCGGCCTTATCGCCAAAGATTGCTCTTAGAAGTTTTTCCTCCGGAGTGGGATCTGACTCTCCTTTTGGAGTAATCTTGCCAATCAGAATATCTCCTTCTTTAATCTCTGCTCCAATCCGAATGATTCCATTCTCATCAAGATTTTTAACTGCCTCTTCCGAAACGTTAGGAATCTCACTTGTAAATTCTTCTTCACCTCTTTTTGTATCTCTTACCTCAAGTTCGAATTCATCAATGTGAATTGAAGTAAAGATGTCTTCTCTTACCACTCTTTCCGAGATTACAATCGCATCCTCAAAGTTGTATCCCTGCCAAGGCATGAATGCCACCTTCATATTGATACCCAGTGCCAACTCTCCATTCTCTGTTGCAAAACCTTCGCACAATGGCTGTCCTTTCTCAACTTTATCACCCTTTGTTACGATTGGTTTAAGGTTGATACAAGTATCTTGGTTAGTTCTTCTGAATTTCACCAGATCGTATATGACTGAGGACTTATCAAACGAAATGATCTCTTCCTCTTCCGTAAGCTCATAGCTTACTATAATCTTATTTGCATCTACATAATCAATCGTTCCGGGCCCTTCTGCTCTTATTAACGCTCTTGAATCAAGTGCAACTCTTCTTTCCAGTCCTGTTCCGACAATAGGAGCCTGAGGCCTCATTAACGGAACTGCCTGACGCTGCATGTTTGATCCCATCAGAGCCCTGTTTGCGTCATCATGCTCAAGGAATGGAATCATTGATGCTGCAACAGATACAATTTGGTTGGGTGCCACGTCCATATAGGTTACCTCATTGTCTTCACAAAGCGGGAAGTCACCTTCAAAACGTGCTTTGATTTTATCATTCAAGAAGTCTCCCCTGTCGGAAAGTGGTGCATTGGCCTGTGCGATATTGTGTGTATCCTCTTCCTCAGCCGTCAGGTATTTCACTTTACCCGACATATCTACTTTACCCTTAACTACTTCTCTGTATGGAGTCTCAATGAATCCCATTTGATTCACTTTCGCATGAACACAAAGCGAGGAGATCAATCCAATGTTCGGCCCCTCCGGTGTTTCAATCGTACAAAGTCTGCCATAGTGTGTGTAGTGAACATCCCGTACCTCAAAACCCGCTCGTTCTCTTGAAAGACCTCCAGGGCCTAAAGCTGACATTCTTCTCTTGTGCGTTACCTCAGCTAGCGGATTGGTTTGATCCATGAACTGAGAAAGTTGGTTGGTACCAAAAAATGAATTAATTACCGAAGAGAGTGTTCTTGCATTAATCAAATCAACTGGCTTGAAGTCTTCATTATCACGAATATTCATTCGCTCTCTGATTGTTCTAGCCATCCTGGCAAGACCAACACCAAATTGAGAGTACAATTGCTCTCCAACTGTTCTAACCCTTCTATTACTCAAGTGGTCAATATCATCAACCATAGCTTTGCTGTTAATTAAGCCAATGAGGTACTTAACAATAAGGATAATGTCTTCGGTAGACAATACTCTTCTGTCCCAATCTTTATCTATGTTAAGTTTCTTATTGACTCTGTACCTGCCTACTTCACCCAAGTCATATCTCTTATCAGAGAAGAAAAGACTGGTAATAATATCTCTTGCAGTTTGCTCATCAGGAGCTTCCGTATTTCTCAACTGACGATAAATCTGCTCAACAGCTTCTTTCTCAGAGTTTGAATTGTCTTTTTGAAGCGTATTATAAATGATTGAATACTCAGCAATATTTACATCCTTTCTGTGAAGAATCACTGATTTAGAACCAGAATCAAGAATCGTGACAATGTCGTCTTCTTCTATGATACTATCTCTTTCAAGGACCACTTCATTTCTATCAATAGAAACCACCTCTCCGGTATCTTCATCCACGAAATCCTCTGTCCAGGTTCTTAGAACCCTTGCAGCTAACCTTCTTCCGGTAACCTTCTTCAGTTCCTCTTCAGTAGATTTAATTTCTTCAGACAGACCAAATAAATCCAGGATTTCTTTATCAGATCCGTATCCGATGGATCTTAGAAGTGTTGTGATTGGAAATTTCTTTTTACGATCAATATAAGCATACATAACGTTATTAACGTCGGTAGCAAATTCAATCCATGACCCTTTAAATGGGATGATTCTGGCACTGTATAATAAAGTACCGTTTGTATGTTTACTCTGAGCAAAGAAAACTCCGGGAGACCTGTGAAGCTGGGAAACGATTACCCTTTCCGCTCCATTGATTACAAAAGACCCTTTTTCGGTCATATAAGGGATGTTCCCTAAAAATACCTCCTGTTCAATTGTCTCGAATTCTTCGTTCTCTTCATCATTACAAAGAAGTCTTAGTTTAGCCTTCAAAGGCACAGAGTATGTTAATCCTCTTTCGATGCACTCCTGGATACTATATTTTGGTGGGTCAACGGTGTAATCCACGAATTCCAATACAAAGTTCTCTCTGGAGTCCGTGATTGGGAAGTTTTCCATAAATACCTTATAAAGACCTTCACCCTCTTTTCGTTCTGCAGGGGTATCTAACTGAAAAAAGTCAATAAAAGACTTTAATTGAACATCCAGAAAATCCGGATAATCTATTACTGATTTGATAGAGGAGAAATTCATTCTCCCGTGTTTAATTATTGCCAAAGCTTATAGGAGTTTTAATTTGGAAAAATTTAGAGAACTTTTAGCTTATATAATAAAATAGGAGGATATCTGATCCTCAAAGGGATCAGTCCACTCCTAAATTATTATCTATATCTAAATTACTTTAATTCTACTTCTGCACCAGCTTCTTCAAGCTGCTTTTTAAGACCTTCGGCCTCATCTTTAGCAATTCCTTCTTTCACTGCTTTAGGAACACTGTCAACTAGTTCTTTCGCTTCTTTAAGTCCAAGACCGGTAAGCTCTTTAACTAATTTCACAATAGCCAGCTTAGCTCCACCCGGTGATTTTAAAATCACATCAAATGAAGACTTCTCTTCAACTCCATCTGCATCTCCGCCTGCATCTCCGCCCGCAACCATTACAGGGGCTGCAACTGCTGCCGGCTCAATACCGTACTCGTCTTTAAGGATACCAGCCAATTCATTTACTTCTTTCACTGAAAGATTAACTAACTGATCTGCAAACTCTTTTAAATCCGCCATTTTATTTAAGTATTAATTCTATTAAAAAATTTATTTTTCTTTTTCTGAAAGTATTTTAACAATACCAGCCAACTTCTGCTCTCCACTCTGGAGAAGAGAAAGAACATTTTTCGCAGGTGACTGTAATAACGTGATAACTTCACCAATAAGTTCTTGTTTAGATTTCAACCCAGCAAGGACTCCTAGTTTATCTTCACCAATAAACAAGTCTGAATCTATTGAAGCAGCCTTGAATACCGGTCTTTCTTTTGAATCTGCTTTCTTGAAGTCTTTTATGATCCTGGCAGGAGCATTTGCATTCTCATTAACAAACATGATCCCAGAGGTTCCTTTCAAAACTTCATTGAGAGATGAAGAATCTCCTTCAACGCCCTCAAGCACTTTCTTTATAAGAGTATTTTTCACTATCTTGTACTCTACACCTTTCTTAAAGCACATTTCTCTAAACTTATTTACTTCAGCAACTGTAAGTCCTGATGTATCAGTTATATAGAAATGGTCTGCTTCCTTAAACTTTTCAGTAAGGCTGCTTATTAATTGCGATTTTTCTTCTCGTGTCATAACCTTTATATGCTTGCTATGCTACTCTTATCAATTGTGATACCGCTGCTCATCGTACTGGAAAGGGTGATAGACTTAAAATAGGTTCCTTTTGCTGAAGAAGGCTTCAACTTAGAAACAGTTTGCAGCATTTCAAGCGCATTATCTCTGATTTTATCAGAATCAAAAGATACCTTACCAATACTTGTGTGAATGATACCAAATTTATCAACTTTAAAATCAATTTTTCCGGCCTTCACTTCGGTAACAGCTTGTCCAATATCCATTGTCACAGTTCCTGATTTAGGGTTAGGCATCAAACCTCTTGGCCCCAACACTCTACCCAGCCTGCCAACTTGTGCCATTACAGTAGGCATAGTAATGATTACGTCAACATCAGTCCAACCACCTTCAATCTTCTTAACATATTCATCCAAACCAACGTGGTCAGCACCGGCATCTTTTGCCTCTTGCTCTTTATCCTGAGTACACAATACCAGTACCCTGACTTCTTTCCCAATTCCGTGAGGGAGCGAAACAACACCCCGAACCATTTGATCTGCTTTTTTCGGATCAACACTGAGCCTTATATCTATATCCACGGAAGCATCAAACTTTGAAAAGGTGATTTCTTTCACAAGATTTGAAGCCTCTTCTAAAGAATATTCCCTTCCGGCTTCTAGTAATTCTTGAGCTTTTTTTTGATTCTTAGTAAGTTTTCCCATTTCCAAAAATTATTCTTTCCAAGGGGCATTACCTGAGACTTTCACACCCATACTTCTAGCTGTACCGGCAACAATTTTCATAGCAGATTCAATGCTGAACGCATTAAGATCTGAAAGTTTTGTCTCTGCAATTGCCTTTATCTGATCCCATGATACTGATCCGACTTTGGTTCTGTTAGGTTCAGAAGATCCTTTTTTTAGCTTTGCTGCCTCCATAATCAATGAAGCAGCCGGAGGCGTTTTGATTACAAAATCAAAAGACTTATCTGAATAAATGGTTACGACCACTGGCAGTAACTGCCCCGACTTATCCTGCGTTCTTGCATTAAACTGCTTACAGAAATCCATGATATTCAGACCTTTAGCACCTAGTGCCGGCCCAACCGGAGGAGATGGATTTGCCGATCCACCCCGTATCTGTAACTTTAAATATCCCGATATTTCCTTAGCCATTTCTTATTAATCTTCTTTTTCTACCTGTATGTAATTCAATTCAACAGGTGTATTCCTACCAAATATCTTAACTGTAACATTAAGCTTCTTACGATCCTCAAATATCTCTTCTACGGTGCCCGTGAAACCACTAAAGGGACCGTCCATTACCTTCACACTCTCGCCCACGATGAATGGGGTATCAAGCTTTTCTTCATATTCCTCAGCTTCATCAACCTTCCCGAGAATTCTATTCACTTCCGGTTGTCTTAAAGGAAGAGGATCTTTTGTAGTACTAGTTCCTGTTGCACCAAGAAAACCGATGACATTAGGAATTAATTCTTTATTCGTAACCAAGTGTTGTACCTCACCATTGGAGAAATCCGCATGGATCAATACATAACCCGGAAAAAAGCTTTTTTCTCTTACCCTCTTTTTACCATTCCGCATCTCGAAGACTTTTTCGGAAGGTATGAGCACTTGTGGGATGTAGTCCGTGAGTTTCTGCCGGGCAATTTCATTTTCAATAGCCTCTTTCACTTTCCTTTCTTTACCACTAACGGCCCTCACTACATACCATTTATGCTCCATCCTAACTGTACAGAATTATAATTCTTCATAAATAAACCCCATCAAATTATCGAAAACATAATCAATAACCCCGATCATCAGTGCAAAAACTAACGACGCAACCAATACCAAGATGGCACTATTCTGCAATTCACTGTATTTTGGCCAAGAGACCTTATGTGTCAGTTCATCGTATGACTCTTTAAAAAATACTGCTATCTTGGACATATATCTTATTCTTTTAGCACGGGAGGAGGGACTCGAACCCCCAACCAACGGTTTTGGAGACCGCTACTCTACCAATTGAGCTACACCCGTAAAAATGCAATCCTCAAAAGGACTGCAAATTTAGGGCAATTAGTTTTTATAACCAAATCTCGGCCGTATCAAGATCCGGAGCCGCTCATTCTTAGTCAAGAATCTCTGTAACCTGACCTGAGCCTACAGTTCTGCCTCCCTCTCTGATCGCAAATCTCAATCCTTTCTCAAGAGCAACGGGGCTGATAAGGTTTACTTCAATAGTAACATTATCACCAGGCATAACCATCTCAATGTTGTCCGGAAGTTTAATCTCACCAGTTACATCTGTAGTTCTTAAATAGAACTGGGGCCTATACTTGTTAAAGAATGGAGTATGACGACCACCTTCCTCTTTAGATAAAACGTAAACTTCAGCTTTGAATTTAGCATGAGGAGTCACAGAACCAGGCTTACAGATAATCATGCCTCTTTTGATATCGGTTTTCTCAATACCTCTTAAAAGCAGTCCAACATTATCACCGGCCTCTCCTCTGTCTAAGATTTTCCTAAACATCTCAACACCCGTTACGGTAGACTTGAGATCTTCGGCACCCATACCGATAATATCAACTGCATCACCAGAGTTGATTACACCTCTTTCAATTCTACCGGTTGCTACAGTACCTCTGCCCGTAATAGAGAATACATCCTCAACAGGCATTAGGAAATCCTTATCAACAGCTCTTTTGGGAATTGGAATATACTCATCCACTGCCTCCATAAGTTTTTCAATTTTTTCTACCCACTTAGATTCTCCATTAAGACCTCCTAAAGCAGACCCCTGAATTACAGGGATATCATCACCTGGGAAATCGTAATCCGAAAGCAATTCTCTGATTTCCATTTCAACAAGCTCTAAAAGTTCTTCATCATCAACCAAATCAACTTTGTTCATAAATACAACAAGCGCAGGAACACCTACCTGTCTTGACAGAAGAATGTGCTCTCTCGTCTGTGGCATAGGGCCGTCAGTTGCAGCTACTACGATGATGGCTCCATCCATCTGAGCCGCTCCAGTCACCATGTTTTTAACATAGTCTGCGTGACCCGGACAGTCAACGTGAGCGTAATGACGCTTATCCGTTTGATATTCAATATGAGAAGTATTGATTGTAATACCTCTTTCTTTCTCTTCCGGTGCGTTATCAATAGAAGAGAAGTCTTTTTGTTCTGCCAGTCCTTTTCCAGCAAGTACGGCTGAAATAGCGGCAGTTAAAGTTGTTTTACCATGATCAACGTGTCCGATTGTCCCAATATTTACGTGTGGTTTCGAACGATCAAAGGTTTCTTTAGCCATGTTTGATAATCCTCAATTTAGTTTCAAAATTTATTACTGTTATTAATCTATTTACTTATTCATAAAGTTTAGTTTGAATAAAGCCAATGACGGGATTTGAACCCGTGACCTCTTCCTTACCAAGGAAACGCTCTACCCCTGAGCTACATCGGCCTGATCATTAAGTACTCCTTAATCCAACTTTTTGAACCAAAAAGAACTCAAAAATACCTCAACATATATGTCAAGGATTTTGAGCGGGTGACGAGGCTCGAACCCGCGACCTACAGCTTGGAAGGCTGTCGCTCTACCAACTGAGCTACACCCGCTTTAATTTGCGTGGGGAGAGCAGGATTCGAACCTGCGAAGGAATACACCAACAGATTTACAGTCTGTCCTCGTTGGCCGCTTGAGTATCTCCCCAAAACATTCATTTAAAGAACTTTTCCGGCCAAATCCAAAAAAAGAATTGCAAAAGTATAAGGTTTTTACAACTATTCAAATTTTGTGTTCACTTTAAAACAACATAATTATCACAAGGAGGAATTTATTAAGATTACATCGGTTTTGCTAAATAAATAGGTGTAATCCGTTGTGCATTTTAAACAATTATTTTTTTAGCATCGGCATGGTAACTGCTTCTTTTAATCGGTCTATATTCTTGGAATAACATCTGCTTTTTCTTCTTAATCGGGATAGAAAATGCCGAAACAAACTATTATACCCCTCCACAGTATAAGGTTCTGCCTTGCTTTGAACATCTTTGTCTTTGGGTATGCTTTCCAATAATTGGTCATAATGCTAGCTATGGTTTGGGCTTTGATACCCTCCCGTAAGTGGTTACCTGTTGCTGTTGATCCATCACCCATAACGAAATGGATGAATCGTTTCCCACGCCTATCCACAGCCACACATATCCAACGATAGTTTTTTATTCCTTCCATAGCTGTGCAGCTCATCTATTTCAACAGCTTCCATCTCCGCATCGATCCTTGTATGGTCAAGTTTATCACCAAAGGAATTTATCCGGTTGTAAACCGATACATGACTTACTTTGAGAACCCTGCCTATAGAGGGAAAGCTTAAACCCTCAAGATATAACTGCAATGCCTGTCGCTTCATAGCATCTGGCTTAGCGGTAGACTTTTGCACGACTGTAAGTTGTAATCACAAGCTTTGCAGGTATAACGCTGTCGTCCTTTTACAATACCTTCACTTTATTGCTTGATTTACATTGCGTACAATTCATTGTTTTTATGCAAATACAAAAATGTATGTTTAATCAATAATACCACATTTTCCTTCCATGACAGTTCATTCTTTAATCAACAAAGCAAGCCTGATCACAGGATACTTTTCCTTATAGGAGTATACGAAAATCAAAAGACCGGATGCTCACTCAATCCCGAATTCTTTAAAAAAATAAACCCAATGTCTTTGAGATTTGTCAGGTTTCCAAAACGCTCTACTTCTTCACAAACTTCAGCAAACGGCCGTCCGGCAGTTGTACAAGGTACAAGCCGCTTTGCAGAGAGGCTGCATCTATCTTTGTGTTTGTGGTACTTTCCATCATTAGCTCCCCGCCCACACTCAGAATGCGAATCGGACTGTTCACCGGAGACCTTACCTCCACGTAACGACCCGAAGAAGGGTTGGGAAAGACTACTGCTTCCATTGCATCGCCCGCTGCACTTAGCACACAGGGAGTAATCGTTACCGCCTGCGTTTGCGTGGTCGTGTTGCCTGTCTTATCGGTGTAGGTCCACGTGATCGTGGTTTTGGACGTAATGGGGAACGTGGCATTTGTAGTAGCAGTGATCTGCCCGTCGCAAACGTCATTGGCTTTGGGAGCGGTCACGTCTGCTTCCGCCAGCGAACACCGTGCGGTAATGGCATCCAAGGTGCCTGTAACTGTCGGAGCTTCGGTGTCGTCTATGGTCACTTCCTGCGTTTGCGTGGCTGTGTTGCTGCCGTCGGTGTAGGTCCACGTGATGGTGGTGCTCGTTGTAATCGGGAAGGTGACATCAGGTGCAGCCGTAATGGTATTTCCAGCACAATTTGTGGCGGT
>JACONI010000032.1 GCA_014323825.1 Ekhidna sp.
CCCGCAGACAACTGTGGAGGAACGGTCTCCGTAGCGATCAAAGACAATACCTCCTTCCCCATTCAGGCCGGCACCACCACCCTCACGTGGGTATATACCGACGAGTCCGGCAATACGTCCGAGCAAACACAGGACGTGACCATAGAAGATACCATGAAGCCGGCAGTTACAGCCCTGGATGCCATTAACGCAGCATGTTCACTTGAGCAAAATGACCTGACCATCCCCAAAGCCAATGACAATTGCGACGGGGAGATCATGGGCACACACAATGTCACCACTTTCCCCATTACATCCAACACCTCCGTCACGTGGACGTACACCGATAAAGCGGGAAACACCGTCACGCAAATGCAAGAGGTAGTCGTGAGTGCTGATGTACTGGTACCCGTTGTAAATCCATTGCCTCCAATTAACGAACAGTGTGAGGTCGCTGCCCTCACTGCACCCACCGCTAGGAATTGCTCGTCGGGGAATACCCTCACGGCTGCGCCTGATGTTACCCCGCCGATCACAACGAACACCACCATCACGTGGACCTATACCGAGGGCAGCAACACCGCTACGCAGACGCAGGAAGTGAACATCGCCGACACCGAGGCTCCGACAGTTACAGGCACCTTGGATGCCATTACCGCACGGTGTTCGCTGGCGGAAGCGGACGTGACCGCTCCCAAAGCCAATGACGTTTGCGACGGGCAGATTACTGCTACTACAAATGCCACGTTCCCCATTACGTCCAAAACCACCATCACGTGGACTTATAGAGATAAATCGGGCAATGAAGCCACGCAAACGCAGGCAGTGGCGATTACCGCATGCGTGCTAAGTGCAGCGGGCGATGTATCGGAAGCAGTGGTCTTCCCCAATCCTTCGGGGCGTTACGTGGAAGTGCAGTCTCCCGTGGAAAGTCCGATCCGCATACTGAGCGTGGGCGGGGAATTAGTGCTGGAAAGCACCACAAACGTAAAGGTAGATGCAGTCTCTCTGCACAGCGGCCTGTACCTGATCCAACTGCCGGACGGGCGTTTACTGAAGTTTGTGAAGAGGTAAAATAAAAAATTTTCTGCGGCATTCTTGTAACAGGGTACTGTTTTTCCTCATCGCCTCTCCGGGTGTAGTTTGTAACTACCATCCGAAGAGAAGCAGTAAAAAACACAAGTGGAAGCATCCACTTGTATTTGCCTTAATCAAAACTTTATTTCTTATGCTTGACCAACACATTTCCAACTAAATAGACAAAAATGCCTAACAATATCTGCTAATCGGATAAAAATGACTCCGGAGTGAAAAAAATGAACCCGAGACGGTCAATAAAGTAGAAAATCCCTCGTTGTTATACTTAATCCGGGTTAATTTTGTATATATTACATTTTTTCTAAAAATAAAGCTAGTATATTTGCGATAAAATAGCTTTTTTAAGCTTGTTTGACTTTATATTATTAACAAATTTTTAACACTCAAAAATATCAGTCTCATGTATAAGAATTTTGCAAAGATGATTTTTGGACTAGTTCTGACGTTGTTTTTCTTCAGTGCTAGTGCCCAGACAACAGTTAGTGGTAATATTACCGATGAGAGAGGTGAAGCACTGCTCGGAGTGAATGTTTTGGTTGAAGGTACCGTATTAGGTACTATTACGGACATCAACGGAGATTTTTCTCTGACTGTACAGTCATTGCCGCCCCTCACCTTGTTGATCTCATATGTTGGATATGAAACTCAAAGAATTGGGGTTTCTTCCGGTACGACTTCCGTGAATGTGGAATTAGTTGAATCAACGCTTCTGGGGCAGGAGGTTGTGGTTTCTGCTTCTCGTGTGGAAGAGAGTTCACTTAAATCTCCGGTGAGCATAGAAAGAATGGATATCCTTGATATTCAGAACTCTGCTGCACCGGATTTCTATGCTTCCCTTCAAAATATGACCGGAGTAGACTTCAGTACGCAGAGTTTAACTTTTAATTCTGTTAATGTAAGAGGTTTTGGTGCTAATGGTAATACACGTTTTGTGCAGTTGATTGACGGAATTGATAATCAGGCTCCCGGTCTGAATTTTGCTGTGGGCAACGTCGTAGGTATCGGAGAACTTGACTTGGAGAGCATAGAGATGCTTCCCGGAGCTGCGTCTGCATTATATGGTCCCAATGCGATTCAGGGAATTTTGTTGATGCGAAGTAAAAGCCCGTTTGATTATCAGGGTCTTGACATCTATTCCAAATTGGGCGTAACCCATGTGGATGAGGAAGACCATGCAATGTCTCTTTACAGAGATCAGGGAATTCGATATGCAAAAGCCTTCAACAACAAGTTTGCATTTAAAATCAATGCTTCCTGGTTAAATGCACAAGACTTCATAGGTGTGGATACCAGAGATCAAAGCGGTCAAACCATAGAAGAAAATGAAGGGATTACCAATAGAGCTAATAATAGAATTTATGACGGAGTAAATATCTATGGTGATTTTACCATTGATGTTGGAACCATTGCAGATGGAGCGAGTGCAAACCCGGCTGTAGCAGCAAGCCTGGCACCTATTCGCAGTTTAATTCCATACGGAACAAACGGGGCTTTTTCTCCGACCGGCTATGCTGAAAGTGATTTTGTAGACAATACTACCGAGAGTATCAAACTGGGCACTGCTTTGCATTATCGTCTAAATGATAAGGTTGAAGCGTTGGTTCAATTTAATTACGGCACCGGAAGCACCGTTTTTACGGCAAGTGATCGATTTATTTTAGATGGATTGAGCATCTGGACGGGTAAAATGGAACTAAGGGGTGATAATTTCTTTGTAAGAGGATATACTACACAAGAAAATTCAGGCGATACTTATGCGGCCAATACGCTTGCTTCATTAATTAATCAGGAGTTTTATTTACCCGCTTATTTTAGTGCCTATACCGATGCCATTGCAGATGGAGCAGATCCTACTGACTATACGTCCTTACATGCAACAGCAAGAGCATCAGCTAATGCGGTTCAGCCTGCTCCTAACTCTACAGCATTCCGGGAAGCTTCTGATCGTTACAGGGATTTGTCCATAGCAGACGGAGGAGCAAAGTTTTTAGATAAATCGGCTCTTTGGCATTACGAAGGAAGTTACAATTTCAAGAATGAGATTGATTTTGCAGAAGTTGTAGCGGGTGCTCATTACAGGGTATACGACTTGAATTCAGAGGGTACCTTGTTTATTTTAGACAGCAATGGAGATGAAATATCTTATTATGAATATGGGGGCTATGTTCAGGTTGCAAAAAATCTCTTCAACAACCTGAAATTACAGGGATCGATGCGCCTTGATAAAAGTGAGTTCTTTGATGCTACCTACTCTCCACGTATTTCCGGGGTTTGGGAGTTCCTTCACAATCAAAACTTAAGAGCTTCTTATCAGAGAGGTTTTAGATTTCCACAAACACAAGATCAATTCATCAACTTGGATGTTGTAACCAGAAGATTACTGGGAAGAAATCAGATTGTTCTTGATAGATATAACATTGAACGTAATACTGTTTACACTACACAAAGTGTTTTGCAGGCCCGGGCAAGTGGACAAACAAGTGATTTGGTAGTTGGTGATATTTATGGGGACTGGGAGCCGGAAAAGGTAAATACCCTTGAAGCAGGATATAAAGGTTTATTGTTGAATGGACAATTGCTGATTGATGTATTTGGGTATTACAGCACTTATATTGATTTCAATGCAGAAATTGAGGTAGTTCAGGCAGTTGCTGCCGGGCAATCTACAGGTAGTGCGGCTTTGCCCGCCGGCTACGCCGTATCTGCCCCCGGGACCCGACATAATGAAGAGCAGTTACAGACCTTTGTTGACGGGGCTGCCGCCGGAGTTACGTTCAGAAGATACGGTTTTGATACGAACGTTGACCGTGATATAAATACATACGGTGGTGGAGTTTCAGCTGAGTATACCTTTTTAGACGGATTTAGCGTTGGAGGAAACGCTTCCTTTAATAAACTCAGTGGACTGGATCCTATTGAACAACGAACATTCAATGCGGCATTTAACACTCCTGAGTGGAGATATAATATAACATTCGGCAATAGAAAACTCACCGATAGAATAGGGTTCGGATTAACATATAGATGGCAAGACGCTTACCTTTGGCAGTCAGCTTTTGGATCGGGAATTGTTCCTGACTTTGCTGCCCTGGATGCACAGGTCACTTACAGTATCCCAAGTATCAATGCCAGAATAAAAGCAGGAGGGTCGAATATTCTGAATGAGCGATACATTACTTCTTTAGCGAATCCAAGATTAGGGGCTCTTTATTACGTGCAGATAAATCTTGATAATATTTTAAACAACTTCTAAATATACAGAAAATGAAAAAACTTTGTAAAAAATTAATGATACTTCCCATTTCTATCCTTTTTATGGCTTGTAGTACAGCGGATGATCTTACCGAAGAATGGATAAAAGTGAGAGCAATAGAGACCCCGAAGCCGGGAAGTGCAGGGTCGCTCGATTTCTCAAATTATATCTCAATCGGTAATTCAATAGCGGCGGGTTTTGCAGATTATGCCTTATACACAGAGTCGCAAGAAAATAGTTTTCCGAATTTATTGGCAGGTCAGTTTGCCATGGTAGATGCTAATGTTGTTTTTAATCAACCTGACATCAATTCGGCAAACGGTTTTAATTCTGCATTTTCGACAGTAGCGAATAATGTCATTGCCGGCAGGACTGAATTAAGCCTGTCCCTGTTGGCCTCTGTTCCAACCACAGGTGAATTGATTACTGATTTTACAGGTGATAAATCAACTCTGAATAATTTTGCAGTGCCCGGACTGAGACTTGCTAATCTGGAAACAGCGGGTTACGGTGTCCGCAATGCTTACTTTAAAAGATTTGCGGATGATCCCTCTACATCCAGCGTGCTGGGAGATGCGTTGGAAGTAGATAGATCATTTTTCAGCTTCTGGCTGGGTTCAAATGATTGCTTAGTATACGCACGATCCGGAGGACAGGGAGAGGCTCCTTTAGTGACTTATGACGAAATGGCATTTGGAAAAGCACTTAGTTCGGCACTTGGAAAATTGACCGCTAACAAGACACACGGTGTTGTTTTAGATATTTCACCGATCGTTACGCTGCCTTTCTTTCAGGCGGTTACCTGGGATGCAATTGAGTTGGACAATGCAACAGCAACAAGATTAAATACTTCTTTGGAAGCGGTGAATGGAGCCATAAAAGCCGCTGCCGGTTTTACCGACACTAATGAGAGATTAATCTCTTATACAGCGGGTGCAAATCCGATATTAGTGCATGATGAAGAATTAGATGATTTAGGTCCGTTTTTCGATAACCTGGTTACAGCCGGACAACTCACTATGGAGCAGAGGGCTTCGCTTGTTCCCTATGAGCAGTCAAGACCTTTGGTTAAGGGTGAATTAGTTTTATTGTCAGCTGCTGCTTTATTAAATACCGAAGCGGATGGTGATAATACCGAAAGAAATACTCCAATTGGAATAGTAATCCCGTTAGGATTTTCATTCATGAATCCTGCTAATTCTAATGGAGATCGATACTTCTTAAATACTGAAGAACAATCCAATATTGTAACTGCACGTGCCACATATAATCGGGTAATAAGTGCGACAGTAAACGAATTAAACAATAACGGTGCTGATATTGCGCTTGTTACCATTCAACCTTCATTAGTGGATGTCTTAGGCTTAGATGCCGCCACCGCCACTAAATTATTACTTCCAACAGGTTCTGCTGACGGCGTTCAGGGCATAGACATTGAAGGAATTACACTGACCCCTGACTTTTCTCCGAACGGAGTCTTCTCCACGGATGGAATTCATCCGAATAGCCGGGGGCATGGAATAGTCGCTAATCTGATCATTGATGCAATTAATGCGAGATGGGGTTCATCAATACCAAAAATTGATGTACTTTCTTTAAGAGGAACCATCTTCCAACCATAATAAGAATTTGACTGATATTAAAAACCTCACCTATGGCAGGTTTTTAATAATCTAATTTTATCAGATGAAGCAGTCTGTGATTAAATACCTCTTATCTGTTCGGAAAAGACTTTATATAATCATTTTTGAAACAGATACGCGCGTAGGGAGATTGTTTGATATTATTCTTTTATGGGCTATTCTGTTAAGTGTTTTCGGAGTGATGCTGGAAAGTGTGAAAGAGATAAAGCAACCATACGGTACCTTTCTTTTAATGGCAGAGTGGGCCTTCACTATACTGTTTACTATTGAGTATCTGTTGAGACTTTTCATTAGCCGGAGTCCCGGGAAATATGCTTTTAGCTTCCTGGGCATTATTGATCTTTTAGCATTATTACCTTCCTACATTACACTTTTTGTATCCGGTGGAAGTTATCTGATTGTCATTCGATCCATCCGGCTGTTAAGGGTATTTCGGATACTAAAACTTGGAAGATACCTTAGAGAAGCTTCCGTATTGACGGATGCACTTACCGCAAGCAGGCATAAAATTCTGGTATTCCTCGGAGCTGTAACAACGCTGGTACTGATTACCGGAACATTAATGTACATGATTGAAGGTTCCGGGGGAGGCTTTACAAGTATTCCCAGGAGTATCTACTGGGCGATTGTAACAGTAACCACCGTTGGATATGGAGATATTGCTCCCCAAACCATAATCGGTCAGATTACTGCCTCTATTTTGATGCTCATGGGGTATGCCATTATTGCAGTACCCACCGGAATAGTCACTTCTGAAATAGTAAACGCCGAGAAGGGAAAGATAAAAGAAGAGAATCAGATTATTTGCAGTTCCTGTGAACTAAATGCTCATGACCCTGATGCAAAATTTTGTAAAAGCTGTGGAAATAAGTTAAGCTGATGGCTTGTTCCTAAAAGTTCTTACCACAAGGATCAGAATAAAAATTGTAAATACAGTCAACATGAGGGTATTCATCACATCTGTTACAGTCAGGTTATTTAACCACTCACCAAAGTTTTTTTCCTGATTTTCCATTATGAAACAAATATAGTTAATTAAGATAATTATCAAATATAATTGCTAATTTAGTATGAACACACTTTGTAATATGCTGATCATTAATTTAGTTATTTCAATTATCCTTCAATCAGGCAGTATTGCCAAGAAGAATGGAGAAATAATACGGTTTTCAGATATTTCAGTTTATCAGGAACGAGATACAAAGGCCAAAGCTTTAACTTTCTTTAAAGGAAACCGGCTTAAAACAATTGAGATCTCAAAGCTTAGAAGAATTAATTTTAAAGAATCTATTGGTAAATCAAAAGGGGTCACCAAGTGGTTAGCCGTCCTGGTGGAGAAAAACAATGTTAAGCATGAAGTGGAGATCGAATTGTATGAGATTAGGGGAGTAAATTCTGATGGAGAAGAGTTTAGCCTGTCTGCAAATACAATTGATAAAATATCCTTTTAATTATATTTGCGTGTTGTAATTGCATCCGTAGCTCAACTGGATAGAGCACTGGATTTCGGCTCCAGAGGTTGAGGGTTCGACTCCTTCCGGATGTACTATACAAGAATTAGCAATTCATTTTCCGGGAAGTGTACTACAAAGTATGATAGCTTAAATATGCCCATAATTGATGTAATAAAAGGCTCATTCAAAGGCTTTGAATTTGAAAAACAACATGTTCGCCTAAAGGATCGCCTTATCCTGTGCTTTAACCGACAGTTGCTGCCTTACAATCTCCTTTTGCCTATAGGTAAGATTGGTGCTAATAAATACCCGCTTAAAACGCTTCCAATTATCGGTCAATAAACTGCCCCATTTTATGCCTGATGTCTTTATTTCACACCCTAACGCATTGACCGTCTTTTCATTACGTTTGCCCAAGACCCATGCGAAAGGCTCTCCACTCTCCCGCAGCTTTCGCTGACGGACGCAGACGTGTTTTGATGAAAAAAAGGGAGTTCTTGTTGATGAATGATATTAGAGAAACCTTCAAGGTTTTGAAAACCTTGAAGGTTTAAAATAACGACAATAGTATCGTAGCAGTCCTTTCTACTTTGACGAAGCATTCACTTTTGTTTTTAAGGACGGGACACCTTGCGACAGGCTCTCCACTCTCCCGCAGCTTTCGCTGATGAACGCAGACGTGTTTTGATGAAGAAAAGGAGCCCTTGTTGATGAATGATATTAGAGAAACCTTCAAGGTTTTGAAAACCTTGAAGGTTTAAAATAACAACGATAGCATTGTAGCAGTCCTCTCTGCTTCTCATCGCTTCTTTGTGACAGCCTCCGTGTCCTTTGTGGTAAAAAAACTTCCGGGTGCAGCGGAGGGTTGATCTGTGTTCGTCTGTTTTGGGGTGATTGATAAGCCCCGACAGAAATGCCGGAGCTGTTTATGTTTTATTGGTG
>JACONI010000033.1 GCA_014323825.1 Ekhidna sp.
CATAAAAGCCCTTGCAGGAATGTGAGGGCTTTTTTTATTGAATGGCAGATAGCACTACAAAAACCTTAGAAGGTTTAACCAACGAAACGACAGCACTACAAAAACCTCCAAGGTTTTGAAAACCTTGGAGGTTTAAAATAACAACGGTAGCAAAGCGTAAAAGCCCTTGCAGGAATGTGAGGGCTTTTTTATTGAATGGCAGATAGCATTAAAAAACCTTAGAAGGTTTAACCAACGAAACGACAGCACTACAAAAACCTAAGGTTTCCAAAACCTTGGAGGTTTAAAATAAACGACTACAGCAAATCGTAAGAGCAATCTACACTTAGTTGGGGTTGGGAGAAGTTCCTGAGCATGCACGGGAGAAGTTCTTGAGCATGCACGGGAGAAGTTCTTGAGCATGCACGGGAGAAGTTCTTGAGCATGCACGGGAGAAGTTCTTGAGCATGTATAAGATAAGTCTGACAGCAGGGCACCGGTTCCGGTTCCGTGTTCATTAACTTTTGGAAAGTTTGAAAGTTCCTAAGCATGTTTTGACTTTGTTCGGAGAAGGGTACGGAAAAAACATAAGCAGGATACATCCACTTGTATTCGCTTTAATTAAAACTTCATTGCTTACGCTCGGTCAACCCAAAAATTAATATGATCTCCGACTTCTTTCGGACCACTTCCGATATTTTTCAATAAGCATGAGTTTGATAAATGATTACCGGAATGAAGCCATAGCGCGTTATTCGCAGCAGAGCCGGAATATTAAGAACGAAGAGATTCCCAACAATAATTTTAATAATATGCTTTATTTTTCCCTTTTACTTATTAAGTACATTAGAGTCATGAGAAAATTTTACACCTTAGCCTTGCTTTTCTTAGCCTTATCTCCGTCTGCACAGCAGGGAGGTTTCCTTCTCACAAATCATTTTCCCCGTCATTCTAATTTAGATAATTTCAACTTTGATATTGTCAATGACCTTCAGGGCAGGATTTGTATAGCTAACCGATCCGGTATATTAAAATATGATGGAGATGCTTGGGATTTTTATACTACTCCTTCGGCTGCGCTTTCCTTAGCAGTTGACTCTTCGAATGTTGTTTATGCAGGATGTATTGGATCCGTGGGTAAAATAGACTTTGCAAACGGTAAAATCCAATACCGAGAATTGGTAGCATCCGATTCATTAGACGATTTGTTTCTTGAGACCTATTTTGCGGCGGATAATATCTATTTCGTTGGAAACAAAACACTTGTTGTTTTCAATACCATTGATAAAAGTGTAAAACGCTTTGACGGCGACTTCATAAATGCTTACACCTTAGATAATCGGGTATTTATCAATACAGTAGATGGAGGTGTTTATGCCGTTTCTGACTCACTCGAAGCAATAACTCGTCAGAAAAGCATCGCCCGTGCCCACAAAATAGAAGGGAATCCGGACATTGTATTAGATTATTCAGGGGAGCTTTTCTCTTATGAAAATGAAGCATTCGGAAGCCTTCCGCATAACAAATTGATTAAAGAGAGGGGCTATGAAATTCAGGATGTTCGCTGGATCAATAAATCGCTCTTTGTCTGCTCTACTTTCAGGAGCGGGTTACTTTTCCTGAACATTGAGAAGCCTGATTACATGGAGATTTCAGACTACCATTCGGGCTTACCCGACAATGAAATCTTTGCCATTCATACGGATAACTCCAGCGAAGTCTGGGCTGCACACGAGTTTGGAATCACGCAAATATCTCCTTTGTTCCCTGCTTACAGCTACTCGCGCTTCCCCGGATTAAACGGAAATCTAACCGGTGCTGGATTCTATAAAGACAATTTGTGGGTAACCACCAGCATTGGTGTGTTTTATTTCGACCGGGACACCATCTTTGAAACAAAAGTCTATTACGAAACCGTCTCCAAGGAAAAAAGAAAAGTAACCTCTCCGGCACTCCCTCTGAAAAAAGACAAACCAAAGAAAGAAAAATCAGTATTGAAAAGGCTTTTTGGTAAAAAGAATCGGGCGAATCAGGCCGATAAAAATAAAGAACCAAAAGGAATGTCAAAAGCAATAGCAAAATTGAAAACAATAACAAATGTCTTTAAAAAAGGTAAAGATGTCGGTAAAGTCAGGGGGAAGCTGGATGAAGACAAGAAATACATCCGAAGGACAAAAAAAATACCTGTCGATATAAAGTATAGTTTCAGACCTGTGGAAGGTGCTAACGGCAAGTTTCTTTCCCTGCTAAGCTATAAGGATAAATTGCTGGCTATCGGAACATCGGGGGTTTATGAAATAAAGGATCAAGGAGCCGAAACTGTCATTGAAGAGAACATTCAAACTTATACATTAAACGGCCAGAATCAATTGATTTTGAGTACATCAGACCTTCAACTGAAATTTTATAAACTCCTTGAAGAAGTATGGGTAGAGCAGATCCGCACCGAAACGGACGACATCATCGTTCAAATCAAGGAAGATTCCAAAAACAACTTGTGGCTGGCCGGCTCAAACAATATCTATAAAGCACAGTCTAATGATTCAACCTTTAAAATCGTCAGCCGATACCCGCTCAATAACACTTACCTGGACAAGGTCAGTCTTTATGAGATCAATGAAAAACCGTATTTCATAAATTCTCAGGGCTATTTTTATTATGACCGGGATCTTGATGAGGTGGTAGAAGATCAGCGTTTAAGAGACAGCATCGGAGTGCCCATCCGCCACCTTTATGATAATATCGGACAAGTTGTATGGGTGTACAATGGAAAGTTTTGGACCAAGATCAACCGGGAGCGATCCATATTTACCAATGAATATCTTGGGCTTTTCCCCGATCTAAGATCGATCCACTCGAATCACCATTCAGACCAGCTATGGCTCATCACCCAGAATAATGACATCTTGAAGTATGACCCTTCACAGGAAAGCCGGCTCGGTAATTTCAGATTTTTCTTAAAAAAAGTCTCCAACGAGCAGAAGGAATATGACCAAAACGAAAAATTCAAACTGAGCTATAATGAAAACTATCTCAGTGTAGAGCTTTCAAAACCTGACTTCTTAGGATTTCTCAACCCCGAATTTCAATACAAGATGGTCGGTCTTAACACGGAATGGTCAGATTGGACGAGGAGCAAGACGATTGATTTCAGCTATCTCTCGGAGGGAGATTATGAACTCCTGATCCGAGCCAGAGATGCTTTTGGAAGAATAGAGGAAAGCAGTGTCCTTGAGTTTGCAGTAAAGCCGCCATATTGGCAAACACCGTGGTTCTATGCCATACAGGTACTGTTTTTCAGTAGTTTGGTCCTCTATTCAACCAGACTGAATCAGAACAACTCAAAGAATAGATTGCTCAGTGGAGGGCTCACCATCCTTACCCTGGTGCTTATTATTGAGTTCCTTCAAAGTGCAATCTCATCTTACTTTACATTTAAAAGCACTCCCGTTGTCGAATTCTTAATTGATGCGATGATTGCCTTCATGATTTTCCCATTGGAGAGAATACTCAGAGAGCTGATGACACAGGGTAAGGTGAGTATAAAAATAAAAAGAAGAAAATCTCAGGCACTCAGGTCGGATACCACTTCCGAATAAACGACTGTTCGAAGCATTTAAACACTGCTCCGCAATAATTCTTGGTATTTTTACTTAAAAATACATTTTTTTGCAAAAAACAATGAATTGGTGGTGAGCGAAAGGCTTCCGGCAGGACACTTCATTATTTTGATGAAGAGCCTGTTTATACTTGTTTGAAGAAGATAGAGGAGAAAGTAAGGAGTGATCTTTCTTAATTAATTTGGAGATAAAACTTGCACTGCACTGAATATGGATTTTTTTGTTTCAAAACAGGTCGAAAAGCCTGAGCGTGGCGATTTACTTATTTCCGAGCCGTATTTACCGGACCCAAACTTTGAAAGAACTGTGATCTATCTATGCAAACATGATGAGAACGACACCTTTGGTTTGGTGCTGAATAAAAAGACGAATGTAAAACTAGGAGACATTGTAGATGAAGTGGCAGATTATCCGGCGGAATTATTTGTAGGTGGGCCTGTTCAACAAAACACGATGCATTTTATCCATCGAAACATAAAACTAGCCGAATCTGCCAGGTTGGTACAAAATGAAATTTACTGGGGAGGGGATTATGATCTGTTAACACAGATGTTAAACGCCAGATCAATTTTTAACGGGGATATTCGGTTTTTTATCGGCTACTCAGGCTGGGTGAAAGGACAATTAATGGATGAAGTGAAAAAAAACTCATGGATTATTCTAAAAAGAGCAACGCAGGAAGTGATTTTTGAATGGGACAATCAAGAGTTATGGAGAGCGTGTCTGAAAACTATGGGAGGTAAATATCGGCTCATGTCCAACTACCCAAAAGACCCTCGAATGAATTAGAGTATCTTGGTTAGCTTTGTGTCATACTTAAAATTAATCACACCCATCAAAGAAGAATGATGATGAGTTGCAGAAGATCAAAATGGATACTTCTGAAGACGTTCAGAACAACTCTGAATTAAATGAGCATGCTATGAAAGAAGAGGAGAAAGAAGATTCTCAGTTAGAGAATTCTACGGAGACTGAAAATCAACCATTAGGAGAAACCGTTGAATCGGCAGACCCCGATCAAGAAAATACACAACTGAATGTTGAGTATACTGCCGGGGTAGAAAACAAAAGCCCAGGAAAAGATAATATACCACCGGACCCGCCGGAAGGAGTTCAACAACGAGAAATCGCAGATCAGCAGGTAATTGAAGAAGAAACAGCAACGAATGTCAATTCAGAAAGTTCTCAGGCGAATCAGGTTGAAGGCAGCAAAGCAGATACGTCTGACGGTGAAGATGAGGATCATGAAGAAGTTCCGAATTTTGATGATGCTGACATAAAAGAATTATTATCAAAGCTGAGAAAGTACAAGAATGAAGACAATATTAAAAAGCTCGATAAAATTCTCAGAGCAATAAAACCACGCTTTGATGAACTTTATGAATTAAATAAAAATGAGGCTCTCCAAAGGTTTGTTTCGGAAGGAAACGAAGCAGATTCATTTGAATATCATGGAGACGAAGAGGATAGGGAATTTATAATACTTTACGACCAATTAAAAGCCAGGAGAAATAAACACCTCAAAGACCTAAGTGAGCAAAAGGAAGACAACCTCAGAAAAAAAGAGAGGCTGTTGGAGAATTTAAGAGTAATCGTGGATGGAGAAGAGTCGGTTAAGAGCATTGCTGCTGTCAAAGAAATACAGACGGAGTGGAAGAAAACAGGTTTTGCTCCCGGTGCTCAAAACAATAGCCTTTGGGCGAATTACAATGCTTTACTTGACAGGTACTATGATAATCGAAGTATTTACTTTGAGTTAAAAGACCTTGATCGCAAGAAGAACATGCAGCAGAAACAGGAGTTGTGTGAGAAAGCAGAGGCACTTGCCCGGTTGGATGATTTGAAGTCCGCTATTATTCAATTAAACGATCTGCACGAAGATTACAAGCACATAGGCCCTGTTCCCAAAGAAGATCAGGAAGCACTTTGGCAAAGGTTTAAAGCAGCTTCTGATGCAATTTATGCGAAAAGAAAAGCATACTTCGAAGAGTTAAAAGTTGAGTTCAATGCTAATCTTGTCAAGAAACTTGAACTGATCAAAAAGGTTGAAGAATTTCCGAATTTTAATTCGGATAAAATTACGGAATGGAACGATAAAACAAAGGCCATTCTGGATTTGCAAAAAAGATGGGAAGCACTGGGAGGAGTTCCAAAGGACAGGGCAAAAGAAATAAACAGAGCTTTTTGGAACTCATTTAAAAAGTTCTTCTCCAACAAAAATCAGTTCTTTAAGGGGTTAAAAGACAAGAGAGAAGAGAACTTGATCAGGAAGCAAAAATTAATTGCAAGAGCCGAAAAGCTGAAGGATAGTGAAGAATGGGATTCAACGTCTCAAAAATTGAAAAACTTACAAGCAGAATGGAGGGAAGTCGGGCCTGTTCCCGAGAAAGTAAAAAAAGAGACTTATGCCAGGTTTAAAGATGCATGTGACCACTTCTTTAATCAAAGGAGAGATCAGAATAAAGAGAGCTTTAGAGAGTATGATGAAAATCTAAGCCTGAAAGAGCAGATCTGTGATCGGATTGAAGCTCTTTCAGCATCTGACAAGGTAAATCAGGATGAGATATATGATTTGGTTGATAGTTTCAATTCAATCGGTTTTGTTCCTAAAAATGCCATTGGAAAAATAGCGCATCAGTTTGAGCAGGTAGTGGCCAAAATGCTATCTAATCCATCAATTGACGAAGGAGATAGAATGGATTTAAAAAATTATATTGAAGTAAAAAAGTTGAGAAGTACACTTGGCGGGCATCGAAAAATTCAGAAAAAAGAACATGCTATTCGGAAAAAAATATCGGCACTTGAAAATGATATCGGCACATGGAATACCAATATGGAATTCTTTACAAACTCTGCAATAGCAGATAAGTTGAAAGCAGAAATGCAGGAGAAAGTAAAGGCTGCCGAGAAAGAACTGGCAAATTTGAAATCTCAACTGAAATTCATTTAATAAAATATTAAAATGGTTTGCAGATTTGGAGTGATTCGCTATTTTTGCAACGTATCTTGAAAGCCTCCATAGCTCAGCTGGCCAGAGCAACTGACTTGTAATCAGTAGGTCGTTGGTTCGAATCCGACTGGGGGCTCTTTTCTTTTTTCAACCCAAATCGAGCCGGTTATTTTAGTCCTTCAACGTATATCTGGCCGGCAGAGTGAAGCTAATTTTCTTATTTATATTGGGTTTCTATCTTTATAAAGGTATTCATAAAATATCTGATATAACCTTTACCTGTGTTTATGATTCAAAATTCCTGTGATAGGTGATAAATGGCATTGTTACCTAATTATATTTAATGGGTTGTTTCTTTTTGGCAACAGCACAGGAACCACTCCTTTTTAATCTGTCTACATTTTTAGTAAAAAAACGGATGACCCCCTGACAATTAAATATTTTTAGAGGTGTATCACAAAGTATGAAATGTTAAATATGCCCGTAATTGATGTAATAAAAGGCTAATTCAAAGGCTTTGATGTGATTTTCCATCTTTTTTGAAAAACAACACGTCTGCCTAAAGGCTCTCCTGATCCGGTGTCTTAACCGACAGTTGTTCCCTTCAATGCCCTTAGTGCCCTCTTTGCCTATCACGTGATGGGTGTTGCTAAATGCCCGCTTAAAACGCTTCCAGTTATCCGTCAATAGCCCGCCCCATTTTAGGCCTAGTGCCTCTATTTTATACCCTAACTCTCTGACAGTATTTGTATTACGTTTGCCAAAGACCCAGGCAACGATCTCTCCACTCTCCCGATGATAAGCATAAATCAACCGGAGTTTATGATGCTTCTTGCCTACATAAGTCCAAAATTCATCCACTTCCAATTTATCGTAAAAGCTATGCTTGGGTTGGAGGACTACCTGCTGTTTTTCTAAGGTTTTTAACACTTTACTAAGCGAGATGTTCAAAATAACGCTTATATCTCTGATACCGCACCCTCTCACCAACATCCTCATAATCAGGGTAATCGTGTTAGAATGAGCCCCTTTATAGCTCAGCGCATGGTCGCCGATAAACTGTCGAGAGCAGGCATTACATAAATAATTTTGCTTTTTAGCTTTTTTCTTCCCGTTTTTAACTACATTTGTACTCTTACACTGAGGGCAGGTTAGTGTGATTTGTATTTTCATTCGTTTTAAGAATTAATTTTTACGCAAATTTACACTAACTTGTTCTTTTTGAATAAGTTACAAATCATACTTTTTGAAACAGTA
>JACONI010000034.1:0-9417 GCA_014323825.1 Ekhidna sp.
ATAGGGGGGGGGGGGTATAATAAAATAAAACATCATAAAAAAGTTTTTGGTTAAAAAATTATTTCAGTTGCAAGGTTAAACATCTTTTTATTAAAATACAAAGTAAGGATAAAAAGATTTAATTGTCAAGAGTGTGTATATTTTTTTACTAAAAAATAGTAGACAGATTAAGCGCAGCGATTACCATGCTTCTCTAAAAAACAATGCCATATACAAATGTATGTTTAATTAACAATACCTGATTATTTATCTTGTTAAGGTAATTTAATAGAGTGAACAAGGTTGAAATTTGACGAAGTCAATCATTTAACGGCTCTAAAGAGCAATAGAAGTAAGTAATTACACAGCCGACTCAAAAAACTACTGCTGATTCCGGATTGCTTTGGACAGCGCAAATAAACCCTGTGAAACGCCACTTATTAGCAATGCCCATTAGTTCGATTATCCGCCTTTTAAAGGTATAACCCACTCAAATTTAATTCGCATTTCAGCAATTTGATGTTTAAAGAAGCATCCATTTGTTCTTTACTAACTCATACAAGTGTAACACTTGCAGTATATTGTATGTTTTTAAAGCTATTATTGCGTTATGTCACTTACAAATAACCCGGAGAATGAATATTCTTGACATCATTGCCTTATTTATATTCCTTTCAGGTGCCTTTATTTTCATAAACACCTTTTACCTGAAACTTCCCTCTTCCATCGGATTGATGATTCTGGCTTTGATATTATCAATTTTGGTTTTTGCAGTTGGAAGGCTGTTTCCTGAACTACATCTGGCTGAATCGGTAAAAGATTATGAGTTTGAAGAGGTTCTTTATCAAATAGTTTTGAGTTTCATGCTCTTCTCGGGAGCACTCAATATTGATTTCCGAAAATTGAGTAACCAAAGAAGTTCAGTATTAGTACTGGCAATAATTGGTGTCATCATTTCCACTGTAGTAATAGGCACATTGGTTTATTTCGTACTGGATTTCATGGGGCTGCATTTAGAGTATCTCTACTGTCTGGTATTTGGTGCTTTAATCTCGCCAACGGATCCAATTGCAGTAACCAGGACAATCGAAAGGTTTAGTCTTTCCAAAGAACTGGAAATAAAAATAACAGGAGAGTCACTTTTTAATGATGGAATTGCAGTCGTTTTGGCATTGACACTATTGGATATTGCACATGCCGGAGACGATCATATGCTGACTACCTTTGAGACATTCTACATCATAGTTGCGGACATAGGCGGAGGTATTTTCATTGGGCTGCTTCTGGGTTACCTGGGATACCGACTTTTAAAATATGTAGATAATGATGCTGTTGAAGTTGAAGTATTAATTACCCTTGCGCTTGTGATGGCCGGTTCCCAGTTAGCCGATTTTATCCACGTTTCTTCAAAACAAGCCGCTGTGGTGATGGGTTTAGTAGTAGGAAATGAAGGCAAGAATATGCACGTGGCCAGTGCAACCGGAGATTATGTATTCAAATTCTGGAAACTTCTGGAAGAAACTTTTAGCGCAATGCTTTTCGTTTTAATAGGATTAGAGATGCTTGTTTTGGACCTCAGATTAGAATACATCGCAGCAGGGTTCTTTGCAACGTGTATCGTTTTATTTGGGCGGTGGACGAGTGTATTCATACCGATTAAGATGATGTCGGTCAAAAATGACTTTGCACCTAATACGATTTCCGTACTCACCTGGGGCGCTCTCCGAGGTGGATTACCCATTGCCCTGTCGCTTTCGTTATCAGATTTTGTTGGAAAGGATATTATTGTAACCATGACTTACATTGTAGTGGTTTGTTCAGTTCTTTATCAGGGATTGACTGTGCCTGCCCTCCTGAAATCCGGCAGCTCTTCTTCTTAAAAGTATTAAAAAAGTTATACTATTTTTATCAAATGATCCGATCAGGCCATTTACTACTCCCATTTATTTTCCTAATTATCAGCTGTAATAAATCTAAAGAAAGTGAGAAGACGATTTCTCCAAGGATCAAAAAATCAACAATTCTTGATACTCCTGTCAGTAATCAGGAGTTTGTGAGAGGGACTCCAATAAAACTTAGTTTCTCTTCAAAAAAAGCCTCAATAGATTCAATTCAGGTAACTGTAAATGATGAAACCACGACTCATAAGGAATCATCTTTCAATATTTCGTTATCAAACAGGAATGTTGGAACCCAAAGTATCAGAGCCAAAGTTTACATTAAAGGTGAATCTGAAACGCACTACAGAAAAATCATTATACTTCCTGAAAATCCTCCTCAGGAAATGACTTATTCAGTGATCAAAACTTATCCTCACGATACTGACGATTTCACTCAGGGGTTGATCATAAATGATGGGTATCTGTATGAAAGTACCGGACAAAATGGAAAATCTACTTTTAAAAAGAAAGATTTAAGAAGCGGTCAAACTTTAGCAGCAGTAAATCTGGATCAAGAGTATTTTGGAGAAGGTCTGGCATTCATCAATAATCAATTCTATCAACTTACCTGGACATCAGGAGTCTGCTTTGTCTATGATTCAAATATGGAGCAAACTAATACGCATAATTATGCCGGACAAGGGTATGGACTGACCTCTCTGGAGAACGAGTTAATCTTTACTGATGAGTCCGAAAAATTATTCTTCATCAATCCTGAAAATTTTACTATCCAAAGGGAAATTGAAGCATACGACAGCTCAGGCAAAGCAGATTCTCTGAATGAACTTGAAGTAATAAACGGATTAATTTATGCAAATGTTTGGCTAAGAGATATAGTCCTGGTGATCAATCCCAAGACTGGCGAAGTGATCCAAAAGATTGACTTTTCCGGGCTGTTAAATGAAGATGAGGCAAGAGAAGCGGATGTGTTAAACGGCATAGCGTTTGATCCTGAAACCAATAAGATTTATGTCACAGGTAAATATTGGCCTAAGCTCTTTGAGGTGACAATAGAACCAAAAACAATTCAACAATGACCTTAGACGAAGTACAGGAAAAAATTCAAAAGTTAGCAGATGAGCACACCGGACAGTTGGGGGGTAAAGCAAATTTTAAGTTTGAAGATGGCATCATCCATTTAGATGACACTACTTCCCCGACACTGGTAGTTAATGAGGAAAGAGAAGCTCCTTTTACGATTAAAATGAAAGCTGAAGATTTCTCAAGAATTTTATCAGGGAGCCTTAACATAATGAAGGCTCTCATGACAGGTAAAATCAAAATTGAGGGAGATAAGAGTGCAGCCATAAAGCTAACGAAACTCTTCTAATTTAATCTCTAATATTCTTTTTCATCTTGGAAAAACCAAAATCACTCCGATACACAATAATTAATTTTAGTACTTGATATCATAGGTAGATTTTTTACTAAAAAATTCACACTTTTTTACATTGAACTCACGTTAATTGCCTTTTATTACTTCCGTTTAATTTATTTATCCGGAGGCGTTGAAAAAAAGACATACTTGACGGAAGTCAATACTGAACATTAGTTTTGTAAAAAATCACTTGCATGCCTAATGCTATTGGCAACTATATACGGAATATTTTTGACTACGTAGAGGTCAAGTTTGAGCGACTAAAACTCAGAACCATTTCAAAAGTAGTAAAGGTATCATCCATACTTATTTCTTTAGGGTTGTTTCTGATAATTGTTTTCTTTGTGGTGTTCTTCCTAAGTTTTGGGTTAGCCAGCCTCTTGAACGATATATTAGAAAGTAGTTATTTAGGGTTTTTAATTGTATCCGGATTTTATATAGTCTTTATTTTGATAGTCTTTATCCTTTTTAGAAGAAAGATTATTCAAAACTTTTTTGAGTCACTTTTAATCAAACTAATTGAATCCTTTACGGAATAAGAATTAAGATCAATTAGCTAATTGGCATTGTTTTTTGCTTGTGCAGCCCATCCTGTCCCTTCTCAAAGATACGAAGGTGTAGTTTGTAACTACCTCCGACTGCCCTTTTTTGCCATCCTACTTTTGGTTGGGGGAGTTCTAGTGCCTGCATAGGAGAGGTTTGACAGCAGGGGTTCCGTGATCATTAACTTTCCAAAAGTTAATCATTCATCAAAGCGGCACGTTGGGCGTTAAAAAAGATTTTTTTCGCAGCAGAAGGAGGATATTACCCGGCATGGCTAATCAAAGCCTCAGTTCCTTCATTGGGTCCCAAAGTATTTGATCAAAATTTAGTACCTGATCATCTTTCACCTTGACACCTTCTTTTTCAAGTAACTCCTGCATCACTATGGGGGTTGCAAAATGATTCTTTCCGGTTAAAATACCTATTCTATTTACGACTCGATGCGCAGGTATACCATAGATAGTGATAGCACCATTCATAGCCCAGCCAACTACCCTGGCAGCACTTTTTACTCCCAAGTAATTAGCGATAGCTCCATAAGTGGTCACTCTTCCCTTAGGAATTAATCTTGCGACCTCATAAACATCATGAAAAAAACTTTCCTTATCCATCAATCAAGTACTTCTACTTCACAATCTTTCAAAATGTAAAAAAGTTGTAACGGGTTGCCTTCATTCAGTTTTAAGGTTCCTCTTGCTCTTATTCTTTTATCTGTGTACCGAATCCCTTTTTTTGGAAAAACTTCCACAACTGTTTCCGGTCCTGCTGCACCACAAAAAAAACATGACTGATAAGGAAACCTTGACAAGATAAAATAGCTTTGTTCGTTATCCTGTTTTAGGGGAATAATAAACCCCTCAAGGGTTATCTCTTCACCATTATGAGACATCAGGTTATTTGAAAATATTGGCTGATCAATTTCTTCTCCCATAAATTCATCATACCCTCTGACAACTTCCACATCAGAAAGAAGATTCCAACCCGATGATTGAAGATTGAACAAAAGATAAAACACCAAAGAAACCATGTATCCGTAACTTCCAGTCAATCAAAATTGTTGAAAAATACATAAACCAAGGATTTATTTCTTTGAGATTTAATTTTTTATTTTAGTATCCAAAAATCATGGGTAAGATGAGTATAATATCAACTGCTGAAATTTCTAAGAAATATGTCATGGGTAGTGAAATCATTATGGCTTTAAAATCTATCTCAATAAACATTGATAAAGGGGAATATGTAGCTTTTATGGGACCTTCCGGTTCCGGTAAATCTACGTTGATGAATATTATCGGATGCCTGGATACCCCAACGGACGGGACTTATATCCTGAACGAAAATAATGTAAGCGACTTTACTGAAAATGAACTTGCAGAGATTAGAAACAAAGAAATCGGTTTTGTTTTTCAAACCTTCAACCTTCTTCCCAGAGCTTCTGCCATGGAAAACGTTGCCCTTCCGCTTATCTATGCCGGATACAACTTATCAGATCGAAAGGAAATGGCTTTGCAATCTTTAGCAGATGTCGGGCTAAAGGACAGAGCGAATCACAAACCGAATGAATTATCCGGGGGACAAAGGCAAAGGGTAGCAATTGCCAGGGCACTTGCTAATAACCCAAGTATTATCCTGGCCGATGAACCTACGGGAAATTTAGATTCTAAAACTTCCTATGACATTATGAATCTTTTCCAAGAACTTCACGATAAAGGCAATACGGTTATCATGGTTACTCATGAAGAGGGCATTGCTAAATACTCTCATCGGATCATTCGCTTGACAGATGGCTTGATTGAGTCCGATACCGCAAATAAGCATGTGAGAATAACAGGAATTACTGCGTGACCATGAAACTTTATACCAAAACAGGAGATAAAGGTAATACCTCACTTCTCGGCGGGAAGAAGGTATCAAAAGCTGACCACCGGATAGAAGCCTATGGAAATGTTGATGAGTTGAACTCCTTCATTGGCTATTTAAAAGATCATCATGACGTTGAAAATAGACTAAAACAACAGCTTTACTGGATTCAGGAACGTCTTTTTACAATCGGTAGTATTCTGGCGGCCGAAAAAGGTTCTCTTGCGTTTGAGCTTCCAAAAATAGCTGATAATGAGGTTACTCAATTGGAGATCTGGATTGATAAATTTGATGCCGAACTCCCGCCTCTCAGCAATTTTATTCTTCCGGGCGGACATCCGGCTGTTTCACTTTCACATATCTGTAGAACAGTCTGTCGTAGAACAGAGCGTTCTATCATTTCCTTGGCTAAGGAGAGTAAGGTTGATGGGGTGATTTTACGGTTTGTCAACCGATTGTCTGATTATTTCTTTATCTTTGCACGTACTTTAAGCAAATTACTTGACGCACAGGAGATTCCCTGGTCACCGGAGCGGCGATAGAATCCATGATTGAAATTTCTGTAATATGACTGATACACTGGACATTCAAATTCAGAAGACTCAAAAATCCAAACTAAGCAAGGTAGATATTGATAACCCGGAATTTGGAAAACTTTTTTCTGATCATATGTTCCTTGCAGACTACAGGGATGGTGAGTGGCAAAATTTAAGAATAACACCTTATCAGCATTTTACGATCAGTCCGGCAAACGCAACGCTGCACTATGCACAAAGTATTTTCGAGGGGCTAAAAGCACACAAAAATAAAGATGGCGAAATACTCGTTTTTCGTCCTGATGCGAACGCAAAACGCTTAATCAAAAGTGCGGAGAGGATGTGTATGCCGCCTGTCCCCCAAGAGCTTTTTCTTGAAGCAATTGATAATCTGGTAGCACTTGATAAAGGATGGGTTCCCGATAAACCGGGAACTGCATTATACATTCGTCCTTTTCAATTTGCAGATGATTCGTTCATAAGAGTTAAATCTTCCGAGACCTACAAATTCATGGTGATTACAGGACCTGTA
This sequence comes from Ekhidna sp., assembly GCA_014323825.1. GTDB lineage: Bacteria > Bacteroidota > Bacteroidia > Cytophagales > Cyclobacteriaceae > Ekhidna. The sequence goes on from JACONI010000034.1 coordinate 6,769, forward strand.
GGCGGGTACTATTCGGAACCGGTAAAAGTGAAAATCGAAAAGCAATTTACCAGAGCATCAAAAGGAGGGGTAGGATATGCAAAAACAGCAGGTAACTATGCAGCCTCTTTGTATCCTGCCAAAAAGGCAAATGAACAGGGTTATCACCAGTTGATCTGGACAGACGGACAAAATCATGAATTTATTGAAGAGTCCGGAACAATGAACATTATGTTCGTCATTGACGGTAAACTAATTACGCCTCCAACCAGTGATTCAATTCTTCCGGGAATTACCAGAGACAGTGCTTTAACACTGGCAAGAGACTGGGGTGTAAATGTAGAAGAAAGACCAATCAAAGTAAAAGAGGTGGTGAAAGCCATTCAAAACAAAACCTTAACTGAAGCTTTTGGGATCGGAACAGCTGCTACCATCTCTCATATCCAAACGATAGGTTATGAAGGAGAAGATTTTGAGTTGTCTCCGATTGTTGACCGAGAAATATCTAACAAATTACTAGATACACTTACAAAGATCAAACTGGGAAAAGCAGAAGATACCTATGGCTGGATAAGAAAAATTGGATGATAAGATTCTTACAGTAACTTCATAAGTATTTTTATCTGATGACCTATACCAATAAAAAGTGTGCCTTTAGAGTCGAAAAGTTTTTTATCGCTTTATAAACTTCAGTAAACGGCCGTCCGGCAGTTGGATCAGATACAGCCCGCTCCGCAGGGAGGCTGCATCCATCTTTGTGTTTGTGGTGCTTTCCAGAACTAATTCCCCGCCCACGCTCAGGATGCGGATCGGGCTTTCCACGGGAGACTGCACCTCTACGTAACGCCCCGAAGAAGGGTTGGGAAAGACCACTGCTTCCACTGCATCGTCCCCTGTGCTCAGAGGCTCGTTCTCTTCCGAACAGTCTGTAATCGTCACGACCTGCGTTTGCGTGGCTTCATTGCCCGATTTATCTCTATAAGTCCACGTGATGGTGGTGTTGGAGGTAATGGGGAAAGTGGGGACATTGTGTGTGCCCATGATCTCCCCGTCGCAAGCATTATTGGCGGTGGGTACGTTCACTTCCGCTTCCGCAAGGGAACATGCGGAGGTAATTGTGTTCAAGGTGCCTGTAACTGTCGGTGCTTCGGTGTCGGCGATGTTCACTTCCTGCGTCTGCGTAGCGGTATTGCTGCCCTCGGTGTAGGTCCATGTGATAGTGGTACTTGCCATAATCGGCGGGGTAACATCAGGTGCAGCCGTGAGGGTATTTCCCGAGCAATTCCTGGCGGTGGGAGCATTCAGGGAAGCGACCTCACACTGTTCGTTAATTGGAGGCAATGAAGTTACATTAGGTATCAGCACATCGTCACTCACAACCACCTCTTGCGTTTGCGTGACGATGTTTCTCGCAGTATCTTCATACGTCCATGTGACGGTTCCGCTTTTGGTAATGGGGAAGCTGGCAGTTGTGGCAGCAGTGATCTCCCCGCTACAATTATCCATAGCAGTGGGAAAGGTTATGTCACCTTCCGCCAGCGAACATGCTGTGTTAATGGCATCTAGTGCTGTAACTTCCGGGGCCTCGGTATCTTCTATGGTTACGGTCTGTGTTTGTACAATGCTTTTGCTATTATGGGTGTAGGTCCATGTAACGAGAGTGCTTTCGGTAATGGGGAAGTTGCTGACATCATGCGCAGCCGTGACCGTCTCACCTGATCCCACCGTGCAGCTGCTCTTAGCGGTGGGGCGTTAAGTTCAGCTTTAGTAACTTCACACTGTGCTGTCACTGTCGGCAGAGCGGCTGCGTCCGTCCGTATGGGGATTAACTCATCACCTGTGATAGTCCAGGAATGCGTTGCGCCGGTGAGTGCATCCCTTCCCGCTTTGCCTCTACAGGAGTACTTATCCGGTGCGGAGAAAGGGACGTTAGAGGGGATTCGGTTTTCGCCCGCTGCTTCATCTAAGGTGCTCCATCCGATGAGCAGCTTATCGTAGTTTTCGGAAGACATGGAGGTATTATTATTAAACATGTTAGTTATATTCGTCACGCTGCTGATGTCCCATTTGCTAAGGTCTTGGTTGAAGTCAGAACCCCAAAACATGCTGTTCATACTTGTCACACTGCTTACATTCCATTTACTGATGTCTCCGTTGAAGGAAGACCGAACAAACATGTCTTTCATATTCGTCACGTTGGAAAAGTCTGGGACATCGTCAGCATTGAAGGCCAGGTTACGGCATCCCGCAAAAGCACTTTTCATGGAAGCCCACACAATATCTCCCCACTGTTCAATGGAGCGTATTTGATCCGCCGCAGTGGAGCGTGTAACATTCCCGAATGTGTCCGTTTCCCCGAATCGGATACGCGGGAAGGTGCCGCTGATGGTAATGGTGTAGGTGTCTGCTGTGACATAAGTGTGAGAGGGAGGAGTCGCATTAGTATGTGTGGTAATCTCCGATCCGTCACCCCATTTTACGGAGTAGTTGTAGGTTTCTCCGCTCACGGTAGGAATGGTAATGGTTTCACTGGCAGTGGTTGTTTGCCATGTAGTGATGAAGGGTTTGGGATCACTCTGTGCCTGCCCGAAGAGTGTAAGGAGGAGTGTAGAAATTACTAGAAAGGTACTTTTTGAAGATAGTATTAGACTATAGGGGGGGGGGGGGGGT
>JACONI010000034.1:9437-9585 GCA_014323825.1 Ekhidna sp.
CGTGCGATTACCACATACGTACCATCCGATAGCTCAGATGTCGTAAAAGTGGCACCTGTCTCTCCTGTCTGCTCCGCATAGTCAATGAATCACTTCACTGATACATTTTCTGCATCGGTCACTGCTTGGTGGTTGGTAATGGTGAAAG
>JACONI010000034.1:9605-19251 GCA_014323825.1 Ekhidna sp.
GGGGGGGGGGGGGGGTATTAAATTAAGCTCGTACAGCCCTTTCGGCAGCGTGTGTGACGTGTTCTCTGTGTTCATGATGTCTTTTGATCTTTTCTTATTTAACGTGCTCATAATACAATATATTTATGTTTTAAAAATGTAAAGGTATATAAGTTTTTTGATTTTATCTTGAATAGGATTTAAAAATTAACGGATTGTCAGCATTTTTATTGTAAACTCTTTTTTGCCAGGGTGCTTCCGGTTGGGGGAATGAGGAACTCAGCGACAGCTCTTTTACACTTTGAATGAAATACTTCACTTTTCCCGGGTCCGTATCAGGGTACACACCATGTCCTAAATTGGCTATATAAGGATGCCCTTTAAAAGTATGAAGCATTTTTTTTACGGCTGTTTTTATAGCATCGTTATCTCCATAGAGTGCACAAGGGTCAAGATTTCCCTGAAGCGTTTTATTTGGTAACTGCCTTTTGGCTTCTTCAGGGTTCATATTCCAGTCCAATCCGACAGTTTGACAATTTAATTTATTCATCTCCTCCATAGCCCACCATGCTCCCTTTGCAAAGACCGTAAGCGGAACTTCCGAAATGGCATCACATATTTTTGAAATATATCTCAGACTGAACCGAGTATAATGATCAGGGGGTAAAACACCCGCCCACGAGTCGAATATCTGAACCATATCTGCCCCTGCCTGAATCTGACGTTTTAAATAACCCGTCGTTGATTCGGTAATCATTTCTAACAGTTGATCCGCCATCCCAGCATCAGTATAGAGCAGCCTTCTTGCCTTAGAAAAAGTTTTGCTCCCTCCGCCTTCCACCATGTATGAAAAGATAGTCCAGGGCGCTCCGGCAAATCCGATGATCGGTACACGGCCATTTAGTTCATTTTTAGTGATTTCAATCGCTTTATACACGTAACCGAGCCTGTCGGGATCTGCTACCTCTACCTTTAGCAGATCAGTCTGCGAATTAATCGTTTCAGGAAAGTGAGGTCCTTTCTTTTCCACCATTTCGTAAGTAAGACCCATCGCTTCGGGGATCACCAATATATCAGAAAAAATGATTGCTGCGTCCACGTCCAGAATATCTACGGGCTGAATCGTAACCTGTGCCGCTAACTCAGGAGTTTCCACCAACTCTTTAAAACCTGATACGCTATTACGTATTGTGCGATATTCCGGCAGGATTCTTCCTGCTTGTCTCATAAGCCACACCGGTGTTCTTTCCGTCTTCTCTCCTCTGGCGACCCTTAAGATTAGATCATTTTTTAATGACATGGCGGTAAATTTAGATACACGGAATAAACTGTATTGTTCATTCTAATTCTTATCTTTGAAATATGTCCGTATTATTTGACAGTTTTGAATCCTGGAAAAAAGAATGTGAGGAAAACAAAATAACTCTTTTTAAGCCGGTATTAGACTTTGAGGTCTCCCAAAAAAGGAGGAGTGAAGAAGAAATCTGGGAAGGTCTGAAACAAGCCTACCAAGTGATGAAGGATGCGGTAGATACCGGACTAAACGAAGACATGACTTCTTATTCAGGCCTGATAAATAACGGGGCTAGGAAAGTAGCACAGTTTCCAGTATCCGTTTTATCGCCTGAATTTCAAAAACTGGTAGCAAGAGCTTTGGCGGCAAAGGAAGTTAACTCCTGCATGGGAAGGGTGGTGGCTGCCCCTACTGCGGGTGCCAGCGGGATTCTTCCCGGAGTACTTTACACACTTCAGGAAGTTCATCGCATCAATGATCAAAAAATCTATGAATCGCTTCTAATTGGCGCAGGAGTAGCGTTGATTTTAGAAAAGAGAGCATCTATCGCCGGAGCTGTCGGGGGATGCCAGGCAGAGACCGGAGCCGCAGGTGCGATGGCTGCTGCCGGCATTGCTTATTGTCTCGGCGGGAGTATAAATCAGGTATTTAATGCAGTCGCAATTACCATTCAGTGTATGTTAGGCTTAGTCTGTGATCCGGTTGCAGGTCTTGTAGAAATTCCATGTGTCGTAAGAAATGCCAGTGCGGCAGCCATTGCAAATGCTTCTGCTCAGATTGCACTTGCAGATGTAAGTCCGGTGATTCCCGTTGATGAATGTGTGGATGCAATGGGGGAAGTGGGGCAAAGTATGGAAGTAAGATATAAAGAAACCGCACTTGGAGGATTAGCTGCTACACCTACAGGTAAGGCCATTTCGAAAAGAGTATTGATTGAAGATATTAAAGTGATGGATGAGGAGGATTAAACAAAATACTTTATTAGCCAAAAAGCATATTTCATCATTGTAGAAAGGATAACACTCCACCCAAGAGCACTTATCCACATCCATTTGATCAACTTTTGCTTATTCGTTTCTAAAAGACTGGTCAAAAGCCCGCCTACCGGAGGAGATAAGAGTAGAGGTGTGAGAAGGCATACCCCTATTAGTCCGTATCTTCTCCAGATGCTTACAAATTTTCTGTTTCTGCCGGTAAATACTTTTGAATTTCTTCGAAACCTTGAAGCAAACCTTCTAATATCATAGCCAAAAAATGTAAATAAGTAGATGGTTGTCATCATTCCGAATGCCGTCAGCAGGATGATTGCAATCAGAGGCAAATCGTATGCAGCACCAAAAGCAGGACCGAGGATAAATTTGAGACCGCTCAGGATGTAGACAGTAAAGTATTTGAGAACTGTGGACATATTGATGCGGCGAACTTAGTGATACTCCTTCTATTCTCATGCTTCAAAAAGCATCCTGCATTTATCTTTGTTATCCTTTATAAATCAGAGCTATGCTTAACATTGTTTTATTTGGTCCTCCGGGAGCAGGGAAAGGAACCCAGAGCAGTAAGATCATAGATAAATATTCACTAATACATATTTCCACCGGTGACCTTTTCAGAAAGCACATGAATGAAAATACTGTTTTGGGTCAATCAGCAAAACGTTACATTGATGCCGGTAATCTTGTTCCGGATGACGTTGTAATTGGGATGGTAGAGGACAAGATCCGGGAAAATCTTGATGCAAACGGGTTCATATTTGATGGATTCCCAAGAACGGTGAATCAGGCTGACGCTTTGGATATTATGCTGAAGACACATGGCTTGTCAATTTCCGGAACGATCGCCCTGGAAGTCCCCGAAGAAAATCTTAAAAACCGGATCAGGGAAAGAGCTAAAACATCCGGTCGGGCAGATGATCAGGATGATAAAAAAATCAATAATCGAATAGCGATTTATAATAATGAAACCGCACCGGTGGCCGAATACTACAAAAAGCAAGACAAATTTGCCGCTGTGAATGGCGTAGGTTCCATTGATTCGGTTTTTGAGTCCATTGCAGAAAAGATTTCTTCTTTTTAAGTTACCGGACCGATGAAATCTAACTTCATAGATTATGTAAAATTTTACGCCCGTTCAGGCAGCGGAGGAGCCGGATCTGTACACTTCAGACGTGAAAAGTTCGTTCCCAAAGGAGGGCCGGACGGTGGCAACGGTGGTAACGGCGGAAGTATAATCCTGCAAGGCAATAGCCAGCTTTGGACATTGATTCATCTTAAATACAGAAAACATATTAAAGCAGAAAATGGCAGAAATGGAGAAGGAGGACAGCGTTTTGGAAAGAATGGAGAAAATATCATTTTGGAAGTGCCAATTGGCACTATTGCCAAAAATGCTGATACCGGAGAGAAACTGTTGGAGATTTTAGAAGATCAGGAGGAGAAAGTCCTGCTCTCCGGAGGGAGAGGCGGACTGGGGAATGTTCATTTTAAGTCAGCAACTAATCAAACTCCACATCATGCGCAGTCCGGTATTGAAGGTTTGGAAAGTAATATTATTTTAGAGCTTAAAGTTCTGGCGGATGTAGGTCTGGTAGGATTTCCTAATGCAGGTAAGTCAACATTACTTTCGGTCGTTTCTACAGCAAAACCTAAAATAGCAGATTATCCATTTGCAACACTGGAGCCCAACCTGGGCGTAGTGGAATGTAGAGATTACAAGTCCTTTGTAATAGCTGATATTCCCGGAATTATTGAAGGAGCGGCCGAGGGGAAGGGCCTTGGCAATAGATTCCTTCGTCATATTGAGCGGAATTCTATTTTGTTATTTATGATTCCATCTGATGCATCTGATGTGAGGAGAGAATTTCAGATTTTGACCAACGAGTTGGAGAAGCATAATCCGGAGTTGATGGATAAGGATAGATTATTGGCCATAACGAAGTCAGACTTATTGGATGAGGAACTCATGAACGAGATGAAGGAAGAAATCCCGGATATTAATACCCTATTTATTTCAAGTATCACGGGGTTTGGAATTCAGGAGCTTAAAGATGAGCTATGGAAATCTTTAAATCAAAACTGACAGATTGACACAGTTGAATGTACTGGCAAAGAAATTGTCAATTGTGAAGTAGTTTTAGTTTATTATTAAAATAATGAGTAAAAAAACTAAAGAAAAGAAGGCAAAAAAAGAAAAGAAAGCGGAGGATCAAGAAACTCAAATTCTTGAACAGGAAGAGGTTGATAATCAGGAAAATGGCGACTCTTTGATTGAGGATGAATTGAGCGAGGCAAAAGATAAATATTTAAGGCTCTATTCTGAATTTGAAAACTTTAGAAGAAGGACTGCTAAGGAAAAGTTAGATTTAATATCTACGGCAAATAAAGATTTGATGTCGGAGCTTGTTCCGGTTTTAGATGATTTTGAGAGAGCAATTACAGCATCAGATGCTAATGAAGATTTCAAAACATTGAAAGAGGGTATTTCTCTGGTTCATAATAAACTCAATAAGATTCTGAATTTAAAAGGACTTAAAAAGATGGATGTCAAGAAAGGGGATGCTTTCGATGATGAAGAACATGAAGCGATTACTCAGATTCCGGCTAACAAAAAATTAGAAGGAAAAGTAGTAGATGTTGTTGAGGCCGGGTACACGCTTGGAGAAACAGTAGTAAGATTTGCGAAAGTTGTCGTAGGAGCGAAACAATAATATGGACAAGAGAGACTACTACGAGATTTTGGGAGTAGATAAAAACGTATCTCAAGATGAACTGAAAAAGGCATATAGAAAAATCGCTATTGAGTTTCACCCTGATAAGAATCCCGGTGATAAGGAGGCAGAGGAAAAATTTAAAGAGGCTGCTGAAGCTTACGATGTGCTCAGCAATGATGAAAAACGTCAACGTTATGATAGATTCGGCCATCAAGGAGTAGGAGGTGCTTCCGGAGGTGGTTTTAGCGGGGGTAGAATGAATATGGAAGATATCTTCTCTCAGTTTGGAGATATTTTTGGCGGGGGAAATCCATTTGAGAGTTTCTTTGGAGGCAGTAGTAGTGGAGGGAGAAGAACACAAAAAGGCACAAACCTCCGTATAAAACTCAAGCTTAACCTACAGGAAGTAGCCCACGGAGTTGAGAAAAAGATAAAGGTAAACCGACTCATTGTTGATCCTAATACTAAGTTTCAGGCGTGCTCAAGCTGCAACGGAGCAGGACAGGTCCGAAAAGTCGTGAATACCATGCTGGGGCAAATGATGAGCACCTCTACATGTCCGGTTTGTGGCGGGAGCGGCCAAACGGTAGAGAGCAGAGCTACCGGTGTTGATAGCTCCGGCTTGAAAAGAGAAGAGGAAGTGATTCCTATCAAAATTCCGGCAGGTGTTACAGATGGAATGCAACTTTCAATGTCCGGTAAAGGAAACGAAGTGGCCGGAGGAGTTCCGGGAGACCTTTTAATTGTAATTGAAGAGCAAGAGGATGAGATACTAAAAAGGGATGGTAATAATGTGATTTATGATCTCTATGTCAGTTTCATTGATGCAGCTTTGGGGCAGTCGATCGAAGTGCCAACTATTGACGGGAAGGTGAAAATTAAAATCGATTCGGGAACTCAATCGGGAAAAATCCTGAGATTACGAGGGAAGGGAATAAAATCAATTGAAGGATATGGTCAGGGAGATCAGCTTGTCCATGTGAATGTATGGACTCCAAAAAAACTTACCGGTCAGGAAAAGGAAACGTTAGAAATGTTAAGAAGTTCGGCTAATTTTCAACCCACTCCGGGCAAAGGAGATAAGTCTTTCTTTGACCGAATGAAAGAGTTTGTTAATTTTTAATTGAAGTTGTAACCTCACTACTTTCTTTGCGTTATGATTAGCTATGTTAAGGTTGGCAATGTCAGCAAGTATGTCTCTGCTCTTTAGTTTGAGTGCGCTTGCGCAGTTGAATAAATTCTATACGCTCAGAGAATCAGAAGACTTTGATACTGTCAGCTTTTATCTTAAAGCTACATCTGCGAACTGTCTGATAAAGAAATCAACAGATGACAGGAATCCGTTAAGTATTTATGGAAATCCAACCCTTGATAAGATAAATCCATCATTTGATACGAAAATCAAAAACAATACTTGTCATGCCAGACTAGCACTTGATGAATATAATTCTTCCGGCTTTGGGAATAGCTTTTCAATGGCTGTTTCAGGAAGTGATAAAGAAAATGATTTTTGGAAAGTGAACTTTGCTGACAATAAAGTCTATGATTTAAGTCTCTTTTACGGTTTCGGAGATGCTGATGTCAATCTTACGGGAGTTTCAGTGAAGAACCTGAAGATCAAGTCGGGAAGTGCGGATATTATTGTTGGGTACGATGAACATAGCAGCAATCCTATACAGATGGATACCTTCTTTGTAAAAGCCGATTTTGGCTCTATTGTCGCAAAGCACATGGAACTTACCAGGGCAAAGTATGTGATCACCAAGGTAGGATTCGGTAACGTACTGTTAGACTTTGGCCGTGTCATTAAGGAGAAATGCGACATCAATGCTTCAGTGGGAGCCGGCAATTTGGAAATTCTTCTTCCGAAGAATAATATCTCCGTTATTATTCATTTGAAAAACTCACCGCTTTGTGCAATTAAGCTGGCAGATGGTTTTGAGGAGGTTGAAAAGAACATTTTTGTAAATGTGGATTATTCGGCTAACGCCGAAAACCTTCTCTCCTTTAATGTTGACGTAGCTTTGGGTATGGTTCGCTTCAGATATTCAGATTAATCAACATGTTTTAGAATCCCGCTAACCAGAAAGAACTGGGCTGCACAATAGGTTAGCATCACAAAAAATCCTCCGTAAGTAATAGATTGTCTAAAGGTATTTATCACTAAAATTAAATCTGACAACACAAAAAAGATACTTCCCAGTAGCACCGTCTTATAACTTTCAACGGATGTGAACTCTTTCCGGGAATAAGCAGTGAATGCTACCCCTAAAATCAACACTTCATACACAATGATTGGAACAGTAAAAACTCCTGCCGGCAGCAAGAGATAAAAGAAACCCCCTGCGTATAAAATAAACGGAAAAAGCCTTTGAATAGTAAAATCCGGTATTTGATAAGATGCTTTTCTTAATGTGACAATGTAGAAAATTCGGGCTATTAAGCATAACGAAATCCCAAGAATAAAATAAGTATGATTGTACCGGTACATCAGTGCTACGTCCCCGAACCAGGAAAATAAAATTGCTCCACTTAGGAGGAGTATTTTGAGTGTAGTATTACCAATACTTTTTTGATAAACATAAAAAAGCAAAAGAGGCATCAAAAGAGGTTTCGTAAATCGATCAAGATCCTCGGAAGGAAGGAGTTTAGCAATGGCATTTGCGGAGGCCGCTGCGGCATAGAGCCATAGAATAGTTCGGGGTGCTAAAAAAGTTATTCCTGATATCATTTCGGCGCACATTAAAAAATATTATCCGGAACATTAAGTGTTTTTTGAATAAAAAAAAGTTTTTGACAGTGTAACCTGACAATTTTCTGTAACACCGTGGTCATTTAAACCTCCAAGGTTTTCAAAACCTTGGAGGTTTTTGTGGTGCTGTCGTTTCGTTGGTTAAACCTTGAAGGTTTCTTATGATTATGCTATTCGACAAAAAAAGCCCTCACACTCCTGCAAGGGCTTTATGACAGAGGTTTCAGGAACTTTTGGAGAGTTTCAAACTTTCCAAAAGTGAATGATTCGCCAAAGCGAAGAGGGCTTCTACGCTTTGCTATCGTGGTCATTTAAACCTCCAAGGTTTTGGAAACCTTGGAGGTTTTTGTGGAGCTGTCGTTTCGTTGGTTAAACCTTGAAGGTTTCTATGCTTATACTATTCCACAAAAAAAGCCCTCACACTCCTGCAAGGGCTTTATGACAGAGGTTTCAGGAACTTTTGGAGAGTTTCAAACTTTCCAAAAGTGAATCATTCGCCAAAGCGAAGAGGGCTTTTACGCTTTGCTATCGTGGTCATTTAAACCTCCAAGGTTTTGAAAACCTTGGAGGTTTTTGTGGAGCTGTCGTTTCGTTGGTTAAACCTTGAAGATTTTTATTTATATGCTATCCAACAAAAAAACCGGAAGCATCTCCACCCCCGGTTCTCTTATCATAAACAATCTTTATCCGTTCCTACTTCGGAAGCCGATAAGCATAGATTCTGGCATCCTCATAATCACTCACCCATAGCGTAGCCCCGTCCGACCAGAGGCCGACAGGGTTACTATTCCCCGCCGCTAGCAGGCTGTTAAGATCCTTCTCAGCTTGCCGCATACCGTCAGACAGCCGGTACGCATAGATTTTGAGATTCTTAATATCCCCATCGGTGCTGCCATCCGTATAGCCGCCATCTATGATCCATAGCGTAGTCCCGTCCGACCAGAGGTCTCGAGGGTTACTATTCCCCGCCGCTCTCAGCGTATTAATATCCTTAGCGGCTTGCCGCATACCGTCAGACAGCCGGTACGCATAGGTTTTTGAGAGATTACCACCGTCATTATTCACCCATAGCGTAGTCCCGTTTGACCAGAGGCCGACAGGGACATCATTCCTCGCCGCTAGCAGGCTGTTAAGATCCTTCTCAGCTTGCCGCATACCGTCAGACAGCCGGTATGCATAGATTTTGGGGTCCTGAGTGTACCGTTCAGCATCAGCATCATAAATACCTAAATCACTCACCCATAGCGTAGTCCTGTCCGACCAGAGGCCGAAAGGGTTACTATTCCCCGCCGCTCTCAGCGTATTAATATCCTTAGCGGCTTGCCGAACACCATCAGCCAGATTATACGCATAGATTTTGGCATCATCCAAATCAGCCACCCATAGGGTAGCCCCGTCTGACCAGATACCGGTAGGGGCATCATTCCCCGCAGTTGCCAAAGTAGTCATATCCTTAGCTTCATCCCGCTCTCCCGGAACATCAACAACATTAACCGTAATGCTAGCATCAGTGCTAAGGGAACCATCAGACACGCTCACCCGAAGAGTATAGCTCATGGTCGTCTCATAGTCCAAAGCCCCGGCAGTAGATAGCACTCCGGTACTCGCATCAAGCGCAAAGACATTGCCGGTATTCCCGGAGACGATGGTAAAGGTTAAACGATCCATTTCCGCATCGCTTGCAGCAATCGTACCGATAACCGTCCTGCTTCCGGCATCTTCGGCAACGCTAAAAGACTGATCAGCCATCACCGGAGCATCATTGACATTCGTAACATTAACCGTAATGCTAGCATCAGTGCTAAGGGAACCATCAGACACGCTCACCCGAAGAGTATAGCTCATGGTCGTCTCATAGTCCAAAGCCCCGTTAGCAGATAGTGCTCCGGTACTCGCATCAAGCGCAAAGACATTG
>JACONI010000035.1 GCA_014323825.1 Ekhidna sp.
CCCCTGTACCTTCCACTATGGCAAAAACATCGCCAGTATTTCCCGCAGTGATGGCAAACATGAGGTTATTCGTTTCGGCATCGCTCGCCTGCACGGTTCCGACTGCGGTTCCGTTATTCGCATCTTCGGGCACGGAGAAGGTCTGATCGGCAATGACGGGTGCGGTGTTTGCCGGGTTTTGTTCCGTATTGTCTTCAGTCGCACCGGCTTGCGTAACGGTAAGTGTCTTGCTCACCTCCCCTGATGAAGCCGTGACGCTGCCCGTGCGTGAGTCGGCATCCGTATTTGCGTTAGCCCTCACGCGCAGGGTCTTCTCGTTCACCTTTTCAGCGGTTAGCCAGTTTACATTAGGAACAGCCGTCCATTTTCCTCCGCTCGCGGTAACGGCTATATCCTTTGCTTGTGCCTCAGCGGGAATGGAAAGGGAAGATTTGTCTAATTCTAACTTTACGCCCTCTTGCGTTACGTTGATCGTACCGCTGACTTCTCCAATAGCAGCGGTAATGATCCCTTCGCGAGTTTCCGCTTTGTTATTTTTGTCATAACTCACGCGGAGTGTTTCACTGTCGACCCTCTCTGCGCGCAGCCAGTTTACATTAGAGGCCACCGTCCATTCCCCTCCGCTCGCTGTGACGGCTATGTCTGTCGGCTCCAGTTCATCGGCAGAAATGGAAAGCGAAGTTTCAGCTAAAGCTAATTTTATTTCTACCGGCTTATCGTCGTCCCCCCCGCAAGCGATTAGCGCTATCCCCACGGCCATAAATAGTAAAATTTTCGTAAAAACTTTAACTATATATAGGGGGGGGGGGGTATAATAAAATAAAACATCATAAAAAAAATTATTGTTTAAAAAATTATTTCAGTTGCAAGGTTAACTCTTTCTTTATTAAAATACAAAGTAAGTGTAAAAATATTTAATTGTCAAGGGGTTGTCCGTTTTTTTACTAAAAATGTAAACAGATTAAAAAGGAGTGGTTACAGTGCGGATGCTGAAAAGAAACAGTCCATTAAATATACTTTTTAACAATACTTCAATCGGATATATATGGCAAACCGAAAGAATTTTCACATTATCCAAATGCAAGCGGAGAATATAAGCATTAGCTAGTTTTGCTACCCAATTCAGAATTATGACTTTAGAACAGGAAATAAGTAGAAGAAGGACCTTTGGAATTATCGCTCACCCGGATGCAGGGAAGACTACGCTTACTGAAAAACTTCTTTTATTTGGAGGAGCCATTCAAACAGCAGGTGCTGTAAAATCCAATAAAATTAATATAAGTACACGCTCTGATTGGATGAAAATTGAGAAACAAAGAGGTATCTCGGTGGCTACATCTGTAATGGGATTTGAATACAAAGGCCTTAAAATCAATATTCTGGATACTCCGGGACACAAGGATTTTGCCGAGGATACCTATAGAACACTCACTGCGGTTGACAGTGTCATCATGGTGATTGATTGTGTGAAAGGGGTGGAAGAGCAAACAGAAAAATTGATGGAAGTATGCCAAATGAGAAATACCCCCGTGATATGTTTCATCAATAAACTTGACCGTGAGGGTCAGGATGCTTTCACGTTATTAGATGAAATAGAAGAAAAGCTTGGTATCAAAGTTCGTCCTATGAGCTGGCCAATCGGGATGGGAAAATCACTCAGGGGAGTTTTCAATATCTACGAAAACAGTTTTAATCTTTATGAGCCAAATAAGCAAAAGAAAGTAACAAATGTAGTTGAAATTAAAGGAGTTGATGATCCGGGGTTAAAAAAACATCTCCCTGAGTCAATGGTAAACGAACTTAGAGATGAAATTGAACTGGTGAATGGTGTGTACGACGAGTTTGATGAAGAGGGCTACCTCAATGGGGAATTAGTTCCTGTCTTCTTCGGCAGTGCAGTGAATAATTTTGGAATTAGAGAACTATTGGACTGCTTCACACAAATTGCCCCCAAACCAAAACCCAGAGAAACAGAAAAAAGAGAAATTATGCCTTCTGAGAAGAAATTCTCCGGATTCATTTTTAAGATTCATGCCAATATGGATCCTAGGCACAGAAACAGAATTGCATTTGTTAGAGTGTGTTCCGGGAGATTTGAAAGAGGGAGTAACTATTACCATGTCCGTCAGGAAAAGCAGCTTCGCTTTTCAAACGCCACTGCATTCATGGCACAGCAAAAAGAAACTGTAGAAGAGGCCTTTCCCGGAGATATTGTCGGGCTTTATGATACCGGAAATCTTAAAATTGGAGATACGCTGAGTGAAGGTGAAAAAGGGCTTTATAAGGGTATCCCTTCATTTTCACCGGAGATGTTCCGTGAGGTAATCAACCTGGACGCAATGAAGTCCAAACAACTAAGCAAAGGGCTGAGTCAGCTGATTAATGAAGGGCTAGCACAGTTATTTATTTATGAGCTGGGTTCAAGAAGAGTAGTTGGAACAGTTGGAGCATTACAGTTTGAAGTACTTCAGTACCGCTTGTTAAATGAATATGGTACCAGTGTACGATTCGAGGCAGTTGATATTTATAAAGCGTGTTGGATCAGTGCGAAGGATCAGGATAAATTAGCTGCTTTCGTAAAAGATAAATTTCGTCATATTGCAAAAGACAAAGAAGGCAAACTGGTATTCATGGCGGAGTCCAAAGCATGGCTTCAGATGGTACAGGACAATTTCCCGGATGTATCATTCCATTTCATCAGTGAGTTTTAATGAAACCGATCATTAAATACGAAGACAATCACTTGCTGATCTTAGAAAAGCCGGCCGGGTGGTTAGTTCAGGCCGACGAAACCGGAGATAAAACATTAACTGACTGGGCCATTGACTACATTCGTAAGAAATACAATAAACCCGGAAATGTCTTTTGCCAGCCTTGCCACCGACTGGATCGACCGGTCAGTGGTTTAGTAACTTTTGCACGTACTTCCAAGGCACTTGAGCGTATGAATAACCTCTTCAGAGGTCAGGAAGTTAAGAAAACATATCTGGCTATCGTGGAGGGGGTTCCGAGGGTTATAGAAAATGACTTGGTTCACTGGTTGATAAAAGATAAGCAAAAGAACATGGTAAAAGCTTATGAGCAGCCAAAGGGAGCCGCAAAGAGAGCAACATTAGCTTATAAGATGATTGCTTCCCACGGTAAGGTCTCTTTATTGGAGATAAAGCCGGGAACGGGAAGACCGCATCAGATTCGTGTACAAATGAAGACAAATGAAACACCTATAAAAGGGGATCTCAAATACGGCTATCCGAAAGCTAATCAAGACAAAAGCATAAATTTACATGCCTTTAAATTAGCATTTGTTCATCCGGTAAAAAGAGAACCATTAAACGTTATATCAAAGCCAAAATGGCCGGAATTTCAGATATTTATTGATGAGTTGGGCTAAGAAGTTGCAGGAAAGATGGGGATTACAAAGCCTTTGGCAGGTAATCTTGATATTGATTGTTTTCGCTTGTACGGGCATGACTTCTCTGTACATAAAAGAAGGTCTCTACTGGCTCGCCGGGATTACAACGGAGACAAGTGACTGGATCCGTATTACTTACAGAATTTTTGCTACCTTCATTGCTTATCAGTTTCTACTCCTCGGATATGGATGGATTTTTGGTCAATTCCAATTCTTTTGGGCCATGGAGAAGAAGATACTAAGACGTTTTGGGATTAAAATTGGTGCTGACAAAAACTGAAGGGATTACCAAACTTAACCGTTTAGGAAAGGAGAGGCAGCCTTTCTCTTTTTATTGTGATTTTTTGGGAGAGAAATGGTGCATTGAGGAAGATGTAGTTGAACCGCTCCAAAAAACATTTCAACTTAAAATTGGAGAAGGGGTGCATCCGGAATCCGATACCCGGAATTTATCATTTAGTAAAAATCCTCCGGTATTTTCAGACTTTCAAAAGCCTTTTAAAAAGGTGGTTAAAGAAATCAATTTCGGAAACTCCTTCTTAACCAACCTTACCTTCCAAACTCCCATTCAAACCAATCTCAGTTTAGATGAAATATACCATTTCTCAAGAGCAAAATATCAATTGTTAGTTCCTGATCAATTTGTTGTTTTTTCACCGGAGACTTTCGTTAAAATCACCCGAAACAAAATTTACTCATACCCAATGAAGGGGACGATTGGTGCTGATATATCAAATGCAGAAGCAATCATTCTGAAAGATCAAAAAGAAATTGCGGAACATATCACTATCGTCGACCTTATTAGAAATGATCTAAGCCGGATAGCCGGTGAAGTGACAGTTTCCAAATTCAGGTATATTGAGGAGATCAAAACCAATCAGAAGCATCTGCTTCAGGTCAGTTCGGAGATAAGTGGAACTCTTCCTCTTCATTGGATGCAGAATCTGGGAGATATTCTTTGTCAGCTTCTTCCCGCAGGCTCTGTCTCCGGAGCACCTAAGCCGGAAACGATTCGGATAATCCGGGAAGTAGAATCATACAGCAGGGAGTTTTATACAGGAATATGCGGTCATTTTGATGGCAACTCATTAGATACGGGAGTCATGATCCGATTTATTAAAAAGGTGAATGATCAACTTTTTTTCTGTAGCGGCGGGGGCATCACGTCGTTTAGCGAGGCTAAAAAAGAATACCGGGAGATGGTTGATAAAATCTACCTGGCATTCTAGTGTTTTTTCAGATTAATCCATTCTCTCTACCCACGATCCGCCGGCATCCCCGGCAGGTGTAGTGGAGGGTTGATCTGTATTCGTCTGTTTTGGGGTGATTGATAAGCCCCGACAGAAATGCCGGAGCTGTTTATGTTTTATTGGTGTTTTCTCACTTCCTTATCACGATTCTGCCCACAGCCTTACGCCCTCCGTCTCCTTCAGTGAAAACGAAGAAGAGACCCTCGTTCAACCCTGAAAGATCATACAATCCGGACTTTGAGACGGGACACCTTGCGACAGGCTCTCCACTCTCCCGCAGCTTTCGCTGACGGACGCAGACGTGTTTTGATGAAAAAAGGAGCCATTGTGGATGAATGATATTAGAGAAACCTTCAAGGTTTTAAAAACCTTGAAGGTTTAAAATAACGACGATAGCATCGTAGCAGTTCTCTCTGCTTTGGCGAAACATTCACTTTTGTTTTTTGAGGACGGGACTCCTTGCGACAGGTTCTCCACTCTCCCGCAGCTTTCGCTGACGGACGCAGACGTGTTTTGATGAAGAAGAGGAGCCATTGTGGATGAATGATATTAGAGAAACCTTCAAGGTTTAACCAACAACGATAACATTGCAGCAGTCCTCTCCGCTTTGGCGAAGCATTCACTTTTGTTTTTTAAGGACGGGACA
>JACONI010000036.1 GCA_014323825.1 Ekhidna sp.
CCGTCCTCAAAAAACAAAAGTGAATGCTTCGCCAAAGCAGAGAGGACTGCTGCAATGCTATCGTCGTTATTTTAAACCTTCAAGGTTTTCAAAACCTTGAAGGTTTCTCTAATATCATTCATCAACAAGAACTCCCTTTTTTTCATCAAAACACGTCTGCGTCCGTCAGCGAAAGCTGCGGGAGAGTGGAGAGCCTTTCGCAAGGTGTCCCGTCCTCAAAAAACAAAAGTGAATGCTTCGCCAAAGCAGAGAGGACTGCTACGATGCTATCGTCGTTATTTTAAACCTTCAAGGTTTTCAAAACCTTGAAGGTTTCTCTAATATCATTAATCCACAATGGCTCCTTTTTTTCATCAAAACACGTCTGCGTCCGTCAGCGAAAGCTGCGGGAGAGTGGAGAGCCTGTCGCAAGGTGTCCCGTCCTCAAAAAACAAAAGTGAATGCTTCGCCAAAAGCAGGGAGGACTACTACGGTGCTATCATCGTTATTTTAAACCTTCAAGGTTTTGAAAACCTTGAAAGTTTCTCTAATATCATTATCAACAATGGCTCCTTTTCTTCATCAAAACACGTCTGCGTCCATCAGCGAAAGCTGCGGGAGAGTGGAGAACCTGTCGCAAGGTGTCCCGTCCTCAAAAAACAAAAGTGAGTGCTTCGCCAAAGCAGAAAGGACTGCTGCAATGCTATCTTCGTTATTTTGAACCTTCAAGGTTTTCAAAACCTTGAAGGTTGCTCTAATATCATTCATCAACAATGGCTCCCTTTTTCATCAAAACACGTCTGCGTCCGTCAGCGAAAGCTGCGGGAGAGTGGAGAGCCTGTCGCAAGGTGTTCCGTCCTCAAAAAATAAAAGTGAATGCTTCGCCAAAGCAGAGAGGACTGCTGCAATGCTATCGTCGTTATTTTAAACCTTCAAGGTTTTGAAAACCTTGAAGGTTTCTCTAATATCATTATCAACAAGAACTCCCTTTTTTCATCAAAACACGTCTGCGTCCGTCAGCGAAAGCTGCGGGAGAGTGGAAGAGCCTTTCGCAAGGTGTCCCATCCTCAAAAAATAAAAGTGAATGCTTCGTCAAAGCAGAAAGGACTGCTGCAATGCTATCGTCGTTATTTTAAACCTTCAAGGTTTTCAAAACCTTGAAGGTTTCTCTAATATCATTCATCCACAATGGCTCCTTTCTTCATCAAAACACGTCTGCGTCCGTCAGCGAAATCTGCGGAGAGTGGAGAGCCTTTCGCAAGGTGTCCCGTCCTCAAAAAACAAAAGTGAATGTTTCGCCAAAGCAGAGAGGACTGCTGCAATGCTATCGTCGTTATTTTAAACCTTCAAGGTTTTCAAAACCTTGAAGGTTTCTCTAATATCATTATCAACAAGGGCTCTTTTTTTCATCAAAACACGTCTCTGTGGCCAAGTGGAGAGCCTGTCGCAAGGTATCCCGTCCTCAAAAAACAAAAGGGTAATCCGAAGGAACGCAAATGTAATCGGAAGCAATAGATTTTTGACTTTGCCGGAGGGCGTAAGGCTGTGGGCAGGATCGTGATAAGGTACTGCTAAGGCACAAAGGCTTTTTTACTCATTGCGTTTTACTCTTACTTTTTGGGCCGACAAACCCGATATTGATCCCGAAGATTACCGGAAAATGAACCGAAGATCCAATCTCTCTTTGAAAGTAGTTATCAAGTATCTGAACTACTCTGTCGGGTTCATTTTCATATTGTTTTTTAAACGATCTGCCTTCAATGCTTACGCCCAAAAAAACATCCATTGTCAAACCGGAGTTTCCTGCATTCTTCATCCATCTGCTGCCTGCAAAAATTCCATAACCAAAACCTGACGCTGTGAGATTACCATATCTGAAAACAGTAGCATTTACTATTGCCGAATCAAGATGATTTACCTGATGGTTTAAATATCGAAATGAAAGTTGATGACCAAAGTAGGTCATGCCAAAGGTACGATCAAGGCTGTAAAACTTCTGTCGAAAATGAATTTTGCTTCCTCTTCTATAGATGTCATATACAGGTACGTTTTCATCTGTCCTGAAGAAGGGGTCACTAATAATATCTACTTGCAGCTCATATCCGAGCCGCTCCTGCATATAATACTCCAGCGCAATTGGAAGTCTGTCAGCTACGAGCCAGGCCGGGTTTGTACCCAGAATTATTCCTCTGTATTCATTGATTGTAGGCTCAAAGTATTTGAACCCTTTTCTTTTGAATTTATACTCCGGTTTATCGTAAGTCCTGCGTTCCGTTGGGTCTTCAGAAACCCTGGATTTGAAGATGGGTTCTTCATCTTCGTAGATGGGATGATAAGTACCGGCCGTTGATCCGTCAGGATCATACAAGGTCCATTCGCCAATGCGCTTGTCCTCCTTCAACCGGCCATTCATTTTAATTGTGCCGTCAGGATAATATCCAATATATTCTCCTTCACCTGCTTCAAAGTCTGCTTTTCCTTCCAATTCTCCATTTTCTCCATAATAATACCATTTACCGTCTTTTTTCCCATTTACTAATTGACCTTGGGATTTTCTCGTGCCGCTTGGGTAGTACTCGTTATAATTTCCCGTTCCTTCTTGGAGGGAAGCCTCGCCCTGAAGTTCACCGGAAGGATAAAAAAGCTTCCAGTATCCATCTTTCTGATCATCCGTTACTTTTCCTTTTTGGCTTATATTACCATTCTCGTGATAATAAATCCATTCTCCGGATTTTAAGCCTTTTAAGTACGCCCCTTCGGCAGCGATCATCCCATTTTTATAGTAGTAAATCCAATCTCCGGATTTTAATCCGTTTTCAAATGAACCGATGGCTTCTACCTCTCCGGTTTCGAAGTAATAAATCCACTCTCCTTCGCTTTTATCTTCCCGGTTAAATCCTTCCATCCTTCTTGATCCTGAAGGATAAAATTCGGTATACCTGCCTTTTCCATCTTCCATGTAGGATTGAGCCTTCAGGGAACCGTCTTCGTAGAAGTAATTCCAAATGCCGCTTTTTCTGTTATCGAAATAAACTCCATTACTCTTTTCACCTCCATTTTCATAGTAAAACGCCCAATATCCATCCTTAGAAAGGCCTCGTAATATTCCTTCGGATTTGATATTTCCATTTTCAAAGTAATATTTCCATTTGCCGTTTGGGTTCCCATTTCTGTATTTACCTTCTGCCTTTGGTCTTCCATTTTCATAGTAATACAGCCAACTGCTATCCGGAAGATTTCTGCTAAACCAGCCAAAAGCCTGCAAAGAACCGTTTAAATAGAATGATTCGTATGAACCTTGCAATACCGAGTCCTGAATGGAATAACTAAATATTTCTCTGATTTTGGTGCTATCGCCATCAAAATAGCTTTTTCCCTGCTTAATTTGAGAAAAGGATAAAATTGCCGGAAAGAGAAACAAAATATAGTTGAGACCTCTATGCATGGTCTAATGAAAGTTCTTTCTTAACCCCTTTCCCCAATCATTAAGATCTGTATCTGTCCAGAGTTGAGGGAAGAAGGTGATTCTTTGGTTTCTGGGTGGCAGATACTTTTGCCAGTTTGTTCCCCCTGATGCTTTAATATCATTTGGATCTTTTTGAAGATATTTTACGGCTGATTTTAAGTGTTGAAGCGGCCAGTCAACATTCGCTTTCAAGTCAAATTTCTTCAGTTCGGAAGCGATTTTTTCACTGTTGGAATAGTGTGTTAAAAATCTCCTCAGTAGATTTTTCTCTTTCACCTTATCCCCAAGCTCAATGAATTGTTTTTTATATTTTTCCTCAAACTGCCGAAGCGTCAGTGTCTTTTCTCCGGTAGCTAGTTCCGTAGCACCTGATTTCCAATACAAATGCTGATAAATATCTGCTATTGGGTCATTTTTATTAATTTTATCTCTACTTGTATGACTGGTAAGATTGATGAAATCAGTCGCATAAATTTCAATCATTCTGTACTGTCCTGACTGAAAACCACTGGCCGGTAAAAGTGCCATTCTAAAAGCGAGAAATTGCTCCTGATCCATCCCGTCTACCATCACCTCAAACGAATCAATGAGATGATCAAGGTATCGGTTGATCCTCCTGATCCTTTTCCTGAATATGGATTGATCGATCGGGTCACTGAATACAGCCTGTTCCATTTCATTGAGAATCATTCGGAAATAAAGCTCTGTTACCTGGTGGTAAAGAATGAAGATCTTCTCGTCAGGGAATGCAGTTCTTGGAGATTGAAGGCTAAGAAGAGTGTCTAAATGAATGTAATCCCAATAAGTAAGGTAGTCGGAATAAAGAAGACCGTCAAGATAACCGGACAAATCCTGCCCCATTGCTTCATATTTCTCTTCCAGCTTGTCAAGTAATGTTTGAATGTCGTCGTTTAATTTTTTTTTCTTCATTTTGCAAATTTAGAACGTTGTAAATTTGTGTTGAAATTTAACAACAACATAAAATAAGACCTGGAATGAATACAGAGAAGCGAAATTTCACTGACGAATTTGAGTCCCCGGATTTTTATGCTATTGATGACCTTCTAACAGAAGAACATCAATTAATCCGCTCATCAATAAGGGATTTTGTGAAAAAGGAAATCACTCCTTTTATTGAAGGATGGGCGGAGAAGAATCATTTTCCCGAGGAGATTGTGAAAAAATTTGGTGATACAGGAGCCTTCGGCCCCACATTGCCTGAGGAATATGGCGGCGGCGGTCTTGACTATATTTCTTACGGCCTGATCATGCAGGAAATAGAACGCGGAGACTCCGGGATGCGATCCACGGCTTCGGTTCAGGGTTCACTGGTGATGTATCCTATCTATGCTTATGGATCGGAGGAGCAACGAAAAAAATACCTTCCAAAACTGGCTTCCGGTGAAATGTTGGGATGCTTCGGCCTGACTGAGCCGAATCATGGATCAGACCCCGGAGAAATGGAAACCAATTTCAGGGATATGGGGGACCATTACCTGTTAAATGGAGCAAAAATGTGGATTTCAAACGCTCCAAAAGCAGATATTGCGGTGGTTTGGGCAAAGAACGAAGAGGGGAGAATTCACGGGTTGATCGTGGAGCAGGGAATGGAAGGATTCACCACTCCTGAGACGCACGGTAAATGGTCGTTAAGAGCTTCAGCAACAGGGGAGCTTGTATTTAGTGATGTAAAAGTTCCAAAAGAAAATATGCTGCCAAATAAAAGCGGCCTTGGGGGACCTTTGGGTTGTCTGGACAAAGCGAGATATGGAATAGCGTGGGGTGCCACCGGTGCGGCAATGGATTGTTATGATGCTGCAAGAAGATACACATTGGAAAGAGAGCAGTTTGGAAGGCCTATTGCCGGATTTCAACTGGTACAAAAGAAGCTGGCGGAAATGCTCACAGAGCTTACAAAAGCGCAACTGATCAACTGGAAACTGGGCAAAATGATGGATGAAGATAAAGCTACAACCGCTCAGATTTCTCTGGCTAAAAGAAACAGCGTGGAAACGGCATTAAATATTGCCCGGGAAGCTCGTCAAATTCACGGAGGAATGGGGATCACAGGAGACTACCCTATGATGCGCCACATGATGAACCTTGAGTCAGTAGTTACTTATGAGGGGACCCATGATATTCATTTATTGATTTTAGGAGCTGAGATAACCGGAATTCCTGCCTTTAAGTAATGGCTGTTCTACACGAGTCTTTTCTAATTTGAAAAGTCAAGAAAAGACATTTTCATACTTAGTAACATCATTCAATGTGTAATCATCGTTATTTTTATTCAAATGTAAAGGGATGAAAAAGAGCAAGACCCCGCTAAGAAACTTTTGGAAAGTTTGAAACTTTCCAAAAGTAGATGATTCACCAAAGCAGAGATGGCTTTTACGCTTTGCTACCGTTGTTATTTTAAACCTCCAAGGTTTTGGAAACCTTGGAGGTTTTTGTAGTGCTGTCGTTTCGTTGGTTAAACCTTCTAAGGTTTTTTAATGCTATCTGCTATTCAAAAAAAGCCCTCACATTTCTGCAAGGGCTTTTATGATGTGTGCTCCCGCTATTTGAGCCGGTAGGCGTAGAGTTTTGTATTATCATCAAAATCATCACCTGTTACCCATATTGTGGTACCGTCCGACCAGAGGCCATAAGGGAATTTACTTTCCTCCACGAGGTCAAACTCCTTGGCGGCATCCCGTGTCCCGGTGGTCAGCGTGTAGGCATAGAGTTTGCGAATAGACAACTCTAATACCCATATTGTGGTACCGTCCGACCAGAGGCCTCTAGGTGAAATATTGTCCTCCGCGAGGTTAAACTCCTTAGCGGCATCCCGTGCCCCGGTGGCCAAGGTGTAGGCGTAGAGTTTGAGATCATTCTCGTCTGCTACCCATATGGTGGTTTTGTCCGACCAGATTCCGCTAGGACTTGTATTGCCCGTAGCGAGGTCAAACTCTTTGGCGGCATCCCTTACTCCTGTGGCCAGGGTGTAGGCGTAGAGTTTGGGATTACCCGAACCAAAATTATCATCTGCTATCCATATTGTAGTTTCGTCCGACCAGAGGCCCTCAGGGTACCTGTTGCTTGCAACAAGGTCAAACTCCTTGGCGGCATCTCGTGCCCCGGTGGTCAGCGTGTAAGCGTAGAGTTTGTCATTATCATCATCCGCTACCCATATTGTGGTACCGTCCGACCAGAGGCCTTGAGGTTCTATATTGCCCGCAGCTACAAGGGCATTGATATCCTTCGCAGGCAGGCGAGTACCTGGTTCCTCCACATCGGTCACATTGACGGTTATATCTGCCGTGCTCGACAACTCTCCGTCCGAGACGCTTACTTTCAGGGTGTAAGTGGAAGTAGTCTCAAAATCAAGACTTCCTGCCACCGTAATAGCCCCTGTGCTTCCGGCGATGGCAAAAACGTCACCGGTGTTGCCCGAAGTAATGGAAAAGGTCAGATCATCATCTTCCGCATCCGTAGCCTTTATCGTCCCCACAGGCGTACTGATTACCGCATCTTCAGCAATGCTGAAAGTCTGATTAGCGATAGTCGGAGCAGTGTTTGCCGGAGTATCATCTCCTTTGTCAGGCTTCTTCTCCGGTTCATCATCATCCCCACAAGCGACAAGGGCTAATCCGAAGGCACTAAATAGGACAATTCTTAGAAAAAATAGGGGGGGGGGGGGGGGAAAAAATA
>JACONI010000037.1 GCA_014323825.1 Ekhidna sp.
GGGTTATTAAATTAGGTTCGTACAGCCCTTTCGGCAGCGTATATGACGTGTTCTTCTTATTCATGATGTCTTTTGGTCTTTTTTTATTTAACGTGCTCATAATGCAATATATTTATGTTTTAAAAATGCAAAGGTATATAAGTTTTTTGATTTTATCTTGAACAGGATACAAAAATTAACGGATTGTAAGCATTTTTATTGTAAACTCTTTTTTGCCAGGGTGCTTCCGGTTGGGGAAAGACTGCCTGAATGCTTTTATGCTAAAATTTTTTTCTTTGGGAAGTGCAAGTGCAGACATGCTCTGTCCGGGCAGTCTCCAATCTCTTTCGGAAAACCTTTCTTCAAAGCGGGTGGAGGGTTAAAAAGATAAGGCTGTTCAAATTCCTTTTAATGAGGTTTCATGCACGGTTTGGATGGGCGCATTTAAGAATAAACTCAGGTTAACCGGCGGGTTGATATTTTTTGAAGAGACTTTTAATCTTCATTTCCAGAATGCCGAGAACGGCCTCCTTAACTATGCCTTTTGACATTTTGGAAACACCTTTAGATCGGTCCGTAAAAATGATCGGAACCTCAACAATGTGAAAGCCATGTTTCCATGCGTTGAACTTCATTTCAATTTGAAAAGCATACCCGATAAAGTTAATATTATCAAGGTCAAGCGTTTTAAACACATTTGCTTTGTAGCATTTGAATCCTGCAGTGCTGTCTTTAAAAGGCATACCAGTAATTACTCTTACATAATAACTTGCAAAGAAACTCACAAGGACTCTGCCCATCGGCCAGTTTATGACGTTGACACCCTTCACATATCTGGAGCCGATTGCAATATCAGCTCCTTTTTCACACGCTTCATGCAGCTTGATTAAATCTTCGGGATTATGTGAAAAGTCCGCATCCATTTCACAGATGTAATCATAGCCTTTGTCAATTCCCCATTTAAAGCCGGTTATGTAAGCAGTACCCAGCCCCAGTTTGCCTTCTCTTTCAATCATGTAAACACGATGAGGAGACTTTTTCATCTCTTTCTTTACAAGCTCCGCAGTCCCGTCCGGCGAGGCATCATCAACCACCAGAATATCAAAAGGAACAGAAAGATTGAGTGTAACGTCAATAACGTCATGAATATTCTCCTTCTCCTGATAAGTCGGTATAACCACTAATTTTTTTGACATTCTAATCATTCGAATAAATCCAAAAATCAGTGATTGCAATGAAAATTCCTACTCGGAGCTATTAATATCCCAAAATTTTCATCATGCTGCTGCTTTCCTGTTCGGGCGCAAACAACTTATGGCGGGTGTTTCCGTTCTTATCTTTGTCAATGATGATATGCTTTGGCGCAGGAATAAGGCAATGTTGGATTCCACCATATCCCCCTAAGGCTTCCTGATATGCCCCTGTGTGAAAGAACCCGAGATGCAAGGTCTCATTTTTATCATACTGAGGGAGGAAAACTTCTTCCGTATGCCGCTCCGAATCATAGTAATCCATGCTGTCACAGGTTAGCCCTCCAAGACTCACCTTATGATAAGGACTATTCCAGCGATTAACCGGCAGCAGGATATACTTCTCATTTGAACCCCAAATATCCGGTATATGAGTGATGAAGGAACCATTCACCATATACCAAAGTTCTTTGTCGTTTTGAACTTTTTGATCCATGACCGAGTAAAGTATGGCTCCACTTTCGCCTACCGTAAAGTTTCCGAACTCGGTAAATATATTCGGAACAGGCACATGATTTTTCTTACACATCCATTGAATATTTTCAATAATCTGCTTAGCCATATAAGGATAATCATAATCACAGTAAAGATTATTTTTCACGGGGAAACCACCTCCGATATTGAAGGAATCGAGATCCGGACAAATCTTTTTTAGTTCGCAATATTTATAAATAAACCGATTTAGCTCACTCCAATAGTAAGCCGTATCGTTTATTCCGGTATTTATGAAGAAGTGAAGCATTTTTAGTTTTGCCTTCGTTCCTTCAATTTTTTCTTTATAAAAAGATATGATGTCATTGTATTGCATACCCAATCTGGAAGTATGGAAGCTAGAGTCGGGGGCTTCATCTGCTGCTATTCGAATGCCAACTTTAAAATCCTTCAGCACGTTTTGCCGGTAATAATCAATTTCATGAACGTTATCCAGTATCGGAAGGCAGTTTTTAAAATCCGCATTTAATAATTCAGTGACCTTTTGAACATATAAGGAATGTTTAAAGCCATTGCAAATTATGTAGTGACTCTTTGATAGATTCCCTGAGAAGAACATGCTCCATACTATGGAAATATCGTAGGCAGAGGACGTTTCTATGTGTGACCCATTGGAAAGCACTTCTTCAATGATGAATCTGAAATGTGATGATTTGGTGCAGTAGGTGTAAGTATAGTTTCCTGCGTACTTATTTTTTCTTATTGCATCATTAAAAATCTTTTCAGCATATTGGATGTTTTCTGCAATCTTTGGTAAGTAACTTAGTCTAAGCGGTGTTCCATATATCTTTATAATCTCTATGAGATTTATCTTATGAAAATGCAGTTCATTGTTGACTATTTTGAATTCTTTAGTCGGGATGTCAAAAGTCTGACCTATGAGGTCCGAATATTTTCTCATTTGTTGAAAATTAGCGGTTGCAATTATCCTTGAAAGTTATGAAACCGGAAAGGTATTTTAGTCTTTTTGTAATGCCTTAGTTTTGCACCCATTCCGGTTATTTGACTGCAATTCAAGTATTTGCATCTGATAAATAAAATTTGATTATTGTGTCAACGGCTGTATTTGATTCGCTAAACGATGGGCAAAGATATTGACCTGAGAAGCATGGGAAGCTAATCCGTAGTGATTGGAATCTTATGGAGACTTTAAGAGGCGGAAGTGCGAGAGTATGGCGGCAGCGTTTTTTAACTCCTGCCTAAATTAGAAAAAAGAAATGTTAGAAGCTAAGATAAAGACATCTGTCAGTAAAGGGTTTAAAGTACTTTATAATCACGATCTATCCTTAGATGAAGTAGTGCTGCAACCTACTAGGAGGGAGTTTGAAGGAACGTATACATTCGTGATCTTTCCCTTTTTGAAAGTAACCAAAGCAGGCCCGGAGGGGTCAGGAAGGCAACTCGGAGAGTGGCTTCTTAAACATTCGGCGGATGTATCGGCTTTTAATGTAGTAAAAGGGTTTCTCAACCTTGAGGTCAATCCTAAATCATGGGTAGAGGAACTGGAGCGAATAACTGCCAAAGCCTCTTATGGCTCTCTTCCGTCAAATGGTGAGAAGGTTATGGTTGAGTTTTCTTCTCCCAACACGAATAAACCTCTTCATCTGGGTCATCTGAGAAATAATTTTCTTGGAGATTCATCGGCAAGGATTCTGAATGCCTGTGGATATGAAGTATTGAAGGTCAATCTTGTAAATGACAGGGGGGTACATATCTGCAAATCCATGCTGGCTTATCAAAAATCGGGTAATGGAGAAACTCCCGAAAGCACCGGACTGAAAGGGGATCATTTAGTTGGAAAATACTATGTTGAGTTTGATAAACGCTATAAAGAAGAAGTCAGTGAACTGGTAAGTCAGGGAGTGAGCCCGGAGGAGGCCAAAAAACAAGCTCCTTCTGTTAAAGAAGTTCAGGAGGTGCTTCAGAAATGGGAAAGCGGAGACAAAGAAATAGTAGCCCTATGGGAGAGGATGAACAACTGGGTGTACGAAGGATTTGACAAAACCTATAAAACAATGGGAATCCGGTTTGATCGGATGTACAAAGAGTCAAATACCTACCTGTCGGGAAAAGAAGTCATTGAGGAAGGGCTTGAAAAGGGAGTATTCTTCAAAAAGGAAAATGGCTCCGTTTGGGTAGACCTTACGGAAGAGGGGTTAGATGAAAAACTTGTATTAAGAGCGGACGGAACAGCAGTTTACATGACTCAGGATATGGGTACCTGTGACATGAAACATAAAGATTTCTCATTTGACAAATCGGTGTATGTGGTGGGCAATGAACAAGATTACCACTTCAGAGTCCTTTTTGCTATCATGAAAAAATTAGGCAGATCGTATGCTGAGGGACTTTATCATCTATCGTATGGTATGGTAGATCTTCCGTCAGGTAAAATGAAGTCACGTGAAGGAACCGTAGTGGATGCGGATGATTTGCTTCGGGAGATGTTTGATACCGCAGAGCAGCATACAAAAACACTTGGTAAAACAGAGGGGATGTCAGATAAAGAAGCGAATAAGTTGTACTCCATACTTGGTTTAGGTGCTCTGAAATATTTCCTGCTGAAAATTGATCCTAAGAAGCGAATGCTCTTCAATCCCAAAGAATCCGTCGAATTTCAAGGGCATACCGGCCCGTTTATTCAATATACGCACGCCAGGATTGCAGCAATCCTGAGAAGAGCAAATTCGCTTGAAATGGATGGCGGATTTGATGTAGATAAAGTACATCAAATTAACAGGCGAGAGATCGATTTGATTTATAGGATTTCAGGTTTTGAAAATGTAATTCTGGAAGCAGGCAGGGATTATTCCCCGGCAATCATTGCACAATATGCTTATGATCTTGCGAAGGATTACAACGGGTTCTATCAGGAAATACCAATTTTTAACGAAGAAAGTAAAGAGATGATCCGTTTTCGAATTGTGCTCTCATCTGTAACGGGAAGAATCATTAAAAAAGCCATGGGGCTGCTGGGAATAGAAGTCCCGGAAAGAATGTAATGGTTGAAGTTAAGGTCTGGATAACTGCTTTTAGACTGAGAACCCTGCCTCTTGCCTTTTCAGGCTGGCTGGTTGGTATTTCTGTCGCAGGTACTACGGTAAAAATAGATGAATGGGTGGCAGGGCTAACGCTGTTCACCGCTTTGCTTTTACAGGTGCTGTCTAACCTGGCTAATGATTACGGAGATGCGGTCTCGGGAGTAGACTCGGATAAAAGGAAGGGGCCAAACCGAATGGTTCAGTCCGGCATAATCACCAAAGATGCGATGAGAAAAGGAATGATCATTTGCTCCTTTTTGGCACTCATCTCCGGATGTACCTTACTGTATCTTTCGTTTGGAAATGATTTTATCTCAGCCTCTGTCTTTCTTTTGATTGGGCTGACCGGAATAGCCGCTGCGATAAGATATACAGTAGGAAAAAATCCCTATGGCTATGCAGGTTTTGGTGATTTTTTCGTATTCGTATTTTTCGGATTAGTGTTAGTAGCCGGGAGTTATTACCTACAGGTGAAGGTGATTGATTGGACAGTGCTGCTTCCGTCAATTACAATGGGACTCTTTAGTATCGGAGTACTTAACGTGAACAATGTTCGTGACATTGAATCGGATAAATCATCAGGTAAAAACTCTATTCCGGTCAGAATCGGAAAGAAGAAAGCGGGGATTTATCATGCGGTTTTACTGCTGTTTGGTTTGCTTTCAAGTATCGTATTTGTGTGCTTCAATTTTCACAGTTGGTGGCAGTTACTGTTCCTTATCACTACTAAATCATTACTCTCAAATATCAGGGCTGTTTCCTCCAAATCTTCCGATGAACTAGACTCCTGTCTCAGGCAAATGGTCCTCTTGACATTACTCTTTTCCATCCTTTTTTCTATTGGAATGCTGACCGCCTGATTCAATTGCTTTTTTTATTATGAACCGGTTTTGGCAATACTGAAGTAAACATCAATCTCTCCTCTCCACAATTGAACTTCCCGGACTCCGCAACGGTCATTTTTGACCTCCGATCGGTTATTGCGGCGCATTCGGCAGTTATTTTTGTTTAACCCTTCAAGGTTTAAATAACGACAGGGTAAATTAACTTCTGGAAAGTTTCACTGCCAAAGTATCTTTTTAACTCTGTCGCTGCCATGTGAATTTGCAAACTACACCTCGTTGGGAAGATACTGTCATCCTTTAATCCCGGTACTGACTTTCTATCGCTTCACAAACTTCAGCAGATGCCCGTCCGGCAGTTGGACGAGGTACAGGCCGCTGTGCAGGGAGGCTGCATCTATCCTGATGTTTGTAGTGCTTTCCAGCATTAACTCCCCTCCTACGCTCAGTATACGGATCGGGCTTTCCACGGAAGACTGCACCTCCACGTAACGACCCGAAGGATTGGGGAAGACTACTGCTTCCGATGCATCATCCGCTGCACTTAGCACACAGGGAGTAATCGTTACCGCCTGCGTTTGTTCGGCTGTATTGCCTGCCTCATCGGTGAAGGTCCACGTGATCGTGGTTTTGGACGTAATGGGGAACGTGGCATTTGTAGTAGCAGTAATCTGTCCGTCGCAAACGTCATTGGCTTTGGGGATGGTCAGGTCATTTTCCTCAAGCGAGCACCGTG
>JACONI010000038.1 GCA_014323825.1 Ekhidna sp.
CGATCAATGCTGAAAATGAACTGACCGAACCTGCTGCCCCCGCAGACAACTGTAAAGGACCGGTCACCGTAGCCCTCAAAACCGGCACTCCCTTTCCCATTCAGGCAGGCACCACCACCCTCACGTGGGTATATACCGACGAGGCCGACAATACGTCCGAGCAAACGCAGGACGTGACTATAGACGATACCATGAAGCCGACAGTTACAGATCTGAACGCCATTACCGCCGCATGTTCACTGGCGGAAGCAGACCTGCCCGAATCCACCGCCACGGACAATTGCGATGAAGGGCAGATCATGGGCGCACACAATGTCACCAACTTCCCCATTACATCCAACACCACCATCACGTGGACCTACACCGATAAGGCAGATAACACCGCTATGCAAACACAGCAGGTGATAGTAGACAACACGCCCCCGAAAGTTACAGGGAGTTTAGCTCCGGTTACCTCACAATGCCCGATCAATGATGCCGCTGAACTGACCAAACCTCCTGCACCCACAGACAACTGTAATGGGACGGTCAACGTGGCCATCAAATCCGGCACCAACTTCCCCCTCACGGAAAGCGGAACCCTCACGTGGGTATACACGGACGAGTCCGGCAATACGTCCGAGCAAACGCAGGACGTGACCATAAGGGACACCGAGGCTCCGAGAGTTTCAGGTGCTCTGACCGCAATTACCGCAGCCTGTTCGCTAGCGGAAGATGACTTGCCCGAACCCACCGCCACGGACAATTGCGATGGAAAGATAACAGCTACATCTGATGTCACTACTTTCCCTATTACCTCCAACACCAACACCACCATCACGTGGACCTTCACCGATAAGGCAGGCAACACCGCCACACAAACACAGGCAGTGACAATTACTCCATGTGTGCTGAGTGCGGCAGACGATAGGGTAGAAGCAGTGGTCTTTCCCAATCCTTCGGGCCGTTACGTGGAAGTGCAGTCTCCCGTGGAAAGCCCGATACGTATTCTGAGTGTAGGCGGAGAGTTAGTGCTGAAAAGTACCACAAACACAAAGATAGATGCAGCCTCTCTGCACAGCGGCCTATACCTGATCCAACTGCCGGACGGGCGTTTGCTGAAGTTTGTGAAGAGGTAAAAAATCTTAAACGGATGAAAACGACCTCGGAATGATCAAAAATAACCTTGGAGCGGTCAATAAAGCAGAAAACGCTGACAGATGGATCAACTTATTGTATATAGTGGTTACTTTCTTTTTTCTGATCAAATGCTTCAGTGGTTACTCCCGTTCGTAGAGGATTTACGATTTTAAGCAGGATCCTTTTTTGGATACTACAGGCAATATGACTAAAATCTATCTTTAAATTTTGAGTGTGCGGAAATATCCTGTTGTGCCAGAGACGCATTGATTCTTCTAATAAAATCAAGGACCTCCTCTCCTCCTGTTTTCTTAACCGAAGATGTCACAAATGTAGGAGGCAGTTCTTCCCAAGTATTTTGAAGCGTTTTTTTATAATTGGATACGTTTGACTGAATTTGACTTTTCCTGGGTTTATCCGCCTTTGTGAAAATGATACTGAACGGAATACCCTTCTCCCCGAGCCATTGAATAAATTCCAAATCAACCTTCTGCGGTTCATGACGAATATCAACCAACACAAAAACCGCTGCGAGATTTTGCCTGATCATTAAATAATCTTTAATCATCTTCTTCCAGGCTGCTTTATTGATTTTGCTGGTTTGTGCCCAGCCGTATCCGGGTAAATCAACTAAAAACCAGGAATCGTCAATAACAAAATGATTAATAAGTTGTGTCTTTCCGGGAGTCCCTGATGTTTTTGCCAGTTTTTTCTTATTGGTCAGATGATTAATCAAACTTGACTTACCAACATTAGAGCGGCCTGTGAAAGCATATTCAGGAATCATTCGCTCAGGACATTCCTCCACCTTAAAACTACTTTTTACAAATTCGGCTGACCTTATCATTTTTTAAGATTAGACTTAACATTTAATCACTACAGACGGGTAAAATCCACTAATATTGCATCAATTATGGCTGTATTACCTTACAAAGATAATTCAGAGACGAAAAAGCAGCAGGTAGCCAAAATGTTCGACAGAATTTCCGGTAAATATGATTTTTTAAATCATTTTCTAAGTCTGGGAATAGACAGGAGATGGAGAAAGCAAGCTATCCGAATGCTCAAAAATGAAAATCCAAAGCAGATACTTGATATCGCAACGGGTACGGGAGATTTTGCCATTGAATCTTTAAAATTAAATCCTGAAAAGGTTATAGGGCTGGATATTTCGGAGGGAATGCTTAACGTTGGAAGGGAAAAGATGAAGAAGAAAGGAATAGATCATATCATTGATATGCAATCCGGAGACTCAGAAAATATTCATTTTGAAAACAATTCATTTGATGCCGTGATTGTTGCTTTTGGTGTCCGAAACTTCGAAGACCTCGAAAAAGGCTTGAAAGAAATGAATCGAGTGCTTAAACCGGGAGGTAAGGCGATTATCCTTGAATTTTCAAAACCGACTATTTTCCCTTTCAAACAATTATATAACTTTTATTTTCGTTGGATTTTACCAAAGATTGGGGAGATAGTTTCAAAAGACAATGCAGCTTATACGTACTTACCTGAGTCTGTTAATGAATTTCCATACGGTAAAGAATTTCTTCGGATTCTGGACAAAACAGGATATAAGAACAATAAATGCAAACCATTAACGCAAGGCATAAGTTCAATTTACTTGGGAGAAAAATAACCTTCGTTGTAGTATTACTATGCCTGAGTATCTACTCTTTCGGTCAGAACAACCCCACTGATAACCTAATCAATTATGAAGATCAGTGGATTCATTTTGGGTTCCTGCTTGGAGGGCATTCATCAAAATATGTCATTAAATATTCGGATGCATTTACTACTCCGGCACTGGATACAGTTCATTCTATCGTTCCGGGTAACCTGGGAGGATTTAAACTGGGGTTTATTATAAACATGAAAGTTGCTCAGTATCTTGAGTTCAGGATGCTTCCCACTGTAGGCTTCTATGAAAACGATCTCACTTATCGATTTACAGATGGCTCATTTTTGCGAGAACTTAAAGACGCTACTATGATTGAGCTTCCGTTGCTTTTTAAATATAAATCCGCTCGCAGAGGGAATCTTGCTATGTATATGGTCTTTGGAGTCAATCCTTCACTGGAAGCGTCAGGAAGAGGTGATGAGAGAGAGATAAATGAAACACTTGAGTTGAAAAATTGGAATGTGGCGGTTGACGTTGGGGTTGGGTTGGATATTTTTTATCCTTTCTTCAAGTTTTCTCCGGAGATAAGGTACTCTTATGGGCTTAGAAATATGCTTAACACACCCGGAAATGATTTCAATGTGGGCCTGGCCCGGCTTACTACACAAAACCTGGGAATTTTTATTACATTCGAAAGTGGTCCGCAAAGTGAGCGGAAACTGGGAAAAAAAAGGAAAGGAGTTGGAAGTGACTCTTCCGGAGTAAAGAACAGACAAAAGAAACGGCTCAAACAATGAAAAAACCAATCGCATTAATTACAGGAGCAACAAGTGGAATAGGTGAAGCCACCGCCAGGCTTCTAAATGACAAGTACAGGCTAATTATCTGTGGCAGGAGGAGAGAGAGACTCAAGAAAATTCAGGGTGAACTTAAATCCGAAACCCAACTTTTAACCTTTGATGTCAGGGATAGATATGAGGTATTCTCCGTAATAGCATCTCTGCCCGACGAGTGGAAGGAAATAGACGTTTTAGTCAATAATGCCGGCAATGCACATGGTTTGGATCCAATTCATGAAGGGAGTACGGAGGACTGGGATGCTATGATGGACATCAATGTAAAAGGGCTTTTATACGTCAGCAAGGCCATTATCCCCGGAATGACGAAGAGAGAAAGAGGACACATTGTAAATATCAGTAGTATTGCAGGGTCGGAGGTTTATCCGAATGGGAACGTATATTGTGCATCTAAGCATGCTGTTGATGCACTCTCAAAGGGGATGCGCCTTGACCTTAATAAGTTTGGAATTAAAGTGACCTCAATTGCTCCCGGACTGGTAGAGACTGAGTTTAGTGAAGTGAGGTTTAAAGGAGACACTGAACGTGCTAAAAAAGTCTATGAAAACTATGAGCCGCTAAAAGCTGTAGATGTAGCGGAAACCATCAAGTTTATATTAAACAGACCTTCTCATGTAGTTATCGGAGACTTGCTTATTCTTCCTACAGCCCAGGCAAGTGCTACTCTTGTCAACAAAAACCCAAACTTAGGTTTTTACTAAAATGCTGATCACCCCATATTTGCCACATGCAAAAAATCCTAATCATAGGTGCCGGCCGGTCCTGCACCTCGTTAATCAAATACTTGCTTCAACATAGTGTTTCCGAGAACTGGCAAGTTACCATAGCTGAAAAAAATACAGCATTAGCTGATCAAAAGATACAGGATTACGGTAATGCATTCGTTATTTGTTTCGATGTTTTTGAAGATGACAGCTTAACTCAAACAGTAGAACAGCATGACATAATCATCTCAATGCTTCCTGCACCCCTTCATATTCATGTGGCTAAGAAATGTGCAGAGTTGGGGCGGCATTTTCTTACGGCCTCCTACCTGAAGGACGATATCAAAGTTCTTGACGAGCAATTTAAAAAAGCCGGAAAGACAGTAATAATGGAAATGGGCCTTGATCCCGGAATAGACCACATGAGTGGAATGAAGGTCTTAGATACCCTGAAGGAAAACGGTCATGAACTGACAGGATTTGAAACTTTCACCGGAGGTTTAC
Source organism: Ekhidna sp. (assembly GCA_014323825.1). Taxonomy (GTDB): domain Bacteria; phylum Bacteroidota; class Bacteroidia; order Cytophagales; family Cyclobacteriaceae; genus Ekhidna. The sequence continues at coordinate 4,803 of JACONI010000038.1, forward strand.
TAGCCGAAGAGTCCGTTGGAGATAATCCGTGGAAATATAAGTTTACATGGAATCCAAGAAATGTAGTCTTAGCAGGTCAGGGAATTTGTAAGTTCATTCAGGAAGGAAGGTATAAGTATATTCCTTACCATAAGCTTTTCAAACGAACCGAAATGATCTTTATTCCCGGTTATGGCTATTTTGAAGGCTATGCAAACAGGGATTCATTAGTATATATGAATATTTACAACTTAATAGGAATCCGAACACTTTACCGTGGCACGCTGAGAAGGCCCGGGTATTGTTCTTGCTGGGATGTATTTGTTCAGTTGGGAGCAACAGATGATTCTTATGAAATGGAGAATGTTTTTAAGATGACACACCGCCAATTTATTAACTCATTTTTATCATATAACCCAAATGACTCGGTTGAGTTGAAGCTCGCTCATTATATAAATCTTCCAATTGATTCGGATACCATGTTTAGAATAAAATGGCTCGGAATGTTTGAGGATCAACTTGTAGGTTTAGAGCGGGGGACACCGGCACAAATTCTGGAGCACATCTTAAAGAAAAAGTGGACACTTCAAAAAGAAGATAAGGACATGATTGTGATGTGGCACAAATTCAATTTTCTTGATGGCGGCAAATTAAGGCAAATTGAGTCAAGCATGGTTGCATTAGGCAATGACCACCTGGATACAGCCATGTCAAAAACCGTAGGACTTCCTCTCGCAATCGCAACTAAACTGATCCTTCAAAATAAAATCAGGTTGAAAGGGATTCAGGTTCCGACCAAAAAAGAGATTTATAACCCCGTATTGAAAGAACTGACCACTCTGGGATTTGATTTTAATGAACGTGAAACCACCCCTACTGAATAACGTGAGCTTTAACCACCGAGTCAATCTCAGCCATCACGACATCGATCTGAGAAATATCACTTTCCCAGTGATTTTCAATGATTCGCTGAAGATGCCCCGCAATCCTGATTTCGTCTTCTTTTTGCTCTCCGCGTGCAAATTGGATGGAGTTCTGAAGGTGACTCATTGCATGATCAATGGTCAACTTTGCTTCCTTGTTCCTGCCTTCTTTAATAAATTTCTCAGAAACCCGTAAGGAAGCATACGCCATTGAATTCATGGCATCAGCAAAGGCTTCGTACATGAAATCATCATTAATATCTTCTGATTTGATATGCTCTTCAACTACCTGTAAATCATGGATTGCAATTTCAATGGCCTTTATGCTTACACTGTCCCCGTCTTTTTCAAGGATTTTCATGGTGGATATTGCATTTTCCAAAAATTTAATTGCAGTCAAATCTTTATATTCATGAAAGTTCCGATCTGCCGTGCTCATTAACAAATCAGGCTCAACAGCCAAATCCGTAAGATTTGGATTTTCCATCTTTTTATCACGTTCCATTTTATAATAAAAGACCAACCCACCTGAAACAACGACCACAAACAAAAAATAATAAAATCCTTTTTTCATATCTCAAGTAAATTTAAAATACCTCTAAATTAAATGATTATGACCTTTCGCTCTCAAAAAAGCTATCAATTTTTAGCTCGGAAGATTCGGCAGCTTTAACGGCCAATTGATCACATCGTTCATTCTCAGCGTGTCCGGCATGACCTTTCACCCACTGAAAGGTGACATCATGTCCCTTAGATGCTTTAAGGTATCGCTCCCATAAGTCCCGATTTTTCTTCCCCTTAAATTCTTTTTTCACCCAACCATTCAGCCATTTCTTAACTACTGCATCCACTACATATTTGCTGTCGGATACCACTTTTACCTTCCATCCCGGGGTTTTAATGGCTTCTAAGCCGACGATCACGGCCAACAGTTCCATACGGTTATTTGTAGTCATTCGAAAACCTTCTGATAGTTCTTTTTCTTTATTTCTATACTTTAGTATAGCACCATATCCTCCGGGACCGGGATTTCCTTTTGCAGCACCATCTGTAAATAGTGTTATCATACCAACAAATGATTTTTGAAAATCCTGATCGAGATTGCAAGAAGTATAATTCCAAACACTTTTCTCAAAATGTTGAATCCTGCCTTACCGATCTTTCGTTCAAGCCATGCGCATGTTTTTAGAACTAAATAAACAAAAAGGAGATTTACTACCACTCCTATCAGAATATTTGAGTTCGTATATTCGGCCTTTAAAGAAATCAACGTAGTCATTGTTCCGGCTCCGGCTATCAACGGGAAGGCGAGGGGCACAATAGAAGCACTCTTAGATTCCTCCGGATCTGCCTTAAAAAATTGGAGACCAAGAACCATTTCCATGCCTAGCAAAAACATCACAATAGCTCCGGCAATTGCAAAAGAATTTATATCAATCCCTAAAAGTTCAAGAATATGTTCCCCTAAAAATAAGAAAACGATCATAATAATTCCTGAAACAATCGTTGCCTTTTCAGACTGTACATGCCCAAATTTCTTTCGCAAATCAATAATAATGGGAATACTTCCCAGAATATCTATTACTGAAAAAAGAATGAGCGAAACGCTAATTATTTCCTTGAAATTGAATGGAGACATAAGCTTAAAGCAAATACTAACACAAAACTAATGAGAGACTGAGGTACAAAAACATAATATTTACTTAATTTTATGGAAACAAAAGTGCAACATATTCATTGATTCAACCATACTTCACCAACGGCTTTTTAAAAATCAAAATTTAAGGAAATGAAAAAAATGATCATCTATTCATGGGCAGTGATATCGGCTTTCTATTCAACTGCACAACAAGGCTGGAACTGGCCGGAGGATGCTGATTTAAAATCTCAGGCCACGGAAAAGCAAGCTTACTACAAAATCTTGCTGGCACAAGAAGAATACAATGAAGCCATGAAGCCGCTAAACTGGCTTTACAAAAACAATCCTAATCTTCACCAAACCATTTACATAGAAGGTGTAAATACACTTCAAAAAATAATGGAAAATGTTGATAATAAGGAGCGTGTAGAGCAACTTAAAGACTCTGTTCTTTGGATGTATGATCAAAGGATGAAGTATTTTAATGATGATGGAGAAGTGATGGATAGAAAAGCACTGCAAGCCTTTCAGTTTTATTACAAACAACCTGCAAAATATCCCATGTTGATTGAACTCTATGAAAACGCTTACAGAGCTAACGGAGCCGGGATAATGACCGTTAATTTGAATCCATACATGTTTTTAGCTAAACTATTCCATCAGCATGATTCTGACCGGATGCCTGCTGAGAAAGTTCTTGATATTCATACTCAGATTTCGGAAATAATAGAGATAAAAAGAAAAAACGGAGAAGAAGCAGAAAAATTAAAAAAAGAGCAGGATAAAACCGATGCGTGGTTAAGTTCCATTGAAGGTATTCTTACATGTGAATTTATTGAAAATAAACTGGTTCCCAAATTCAGAGAAAATCCTGCTGACCTGGCTACAGCCAAAAAAATCTTTAAATACTCTTTGGAAGCAAAATGTACAGGTGAACCTTACTTTCTTGAAGCAAGCGAACCTGTATTTAAAGAACAACCCTCATTTATATTGGCGAATACTTTAGGGAGCAGATATTTAGCAAATGGCGATTTAGCCAAAGGTCAAAAATATTTTGAACAGGCTATAAAATTAGCAGCTACTGATGAAGAAAAACACGATGCGCTAATGGGTCAGGCCACAGTTAATAGTAAAAAAGGCAATAAATCAACGGCCAGGACTCTTGCTTACGAAGCTTTGGACGCAAAGCCAGGGAGCCCGGAAGTTTACAATCTAATTGGAAACCTTTACTTTACCAGCTTCGATGATTGCCGGGGCGGAGAAAGTAAAGTGCTGGACAGAAGTGTGTTTTTAGCTGCGTATGATATGTATAAAAAAGCAGGGAATAAGCCACAAATGCAGGCTTCCAAAGAACAGTTTCCTTCCATAGAAGAAATATTTAATGAAAACTACGAGGAAGGACAAGACATTACAGTCGGCTGCTGGATTAACCGGACAGTAGCAATTAAACGACGAGATTAAGATTTAACTGATCAACCTATCTCGGAACCGTCAGAAAATGGAGAGTTTTTTTGATTTAGAAATTGTGAATAGCTGCTAATCTTTAGTCTAACCTCTCTTTGGGTGCAGTTTGCAATTATTTTCGTTTATCTTTTTTGTCATTTTATCCTCACATATCAGGACTGGAAAGCTGATTGCAATGTGTTATCTTGCGCTCTGTTGGACACATCTACCGCTTTAAACGGCACGGTATATTATGACAGGATTATTTGTATCTGATTGCATTGAACTTATGGCTAAAATGGAGAAGGATGTTATTGACTTAACCGTTACTTCTCCTCCTTATGATAATCTAAGAAATTACAACGGCTATGAGTTTAATTTCGAGAATGTCGCCCGACAGTTGTATCGTATCACAAAAATCGGCGGCGTAGTTGTTTGGGTCGTTGGAGATAAAATCAACGGAGGCAGAACCTTAACGAGTTTTAGGCAAGGTCTCTTTTTTCAAGAAATAGGCTTTTGTATGCACGACGTAATGATATATCAGAAGAAAAATACACCCTTTATGCGTAGCAATGCTTACACCAATTGTTATGAATACATGTTCGTATTATCAAAAGGAAAGCCTAAAACGTTTAACCCTGTCAAAATGGAAACTGTTCGGAATGGCTTTGAAATGCTCACTCACAACAAATTGCCTGACGGCATTAATAAAAAAGTAAGAAAAGAACTCAAGAAAGAGAAAAATAAGACGAATATATGGACTTATGCTGTTGGGTTGGGCGGTACTACTTCCGATAAGATTGCATTTGATCACCCTGCCGTATTTCCTGAAAAATTAGCTCAAGACCACATCCTTTCCTGGTCAAATGAAGGTGATTTGGTTTTTGATCCCATGGTCGGTTCGGGGACAACTTGCAAAATGGCACTTCTCAATAACAGAAAATACTTGGGGATAGACATATCTGAGGAATATATAGAAATAGCAAAACAGCGGTTAGAAATGGTAAAACAAAAACAAGGATTATTCGCATGAGAAACCTGCAAAAAGGAGATTGGGCAGTATATAGGCAGGATTTTGGATTTGGTGTTGAGAATGGTAAAGAATCACGAATAGCAACACATTTTAATGCGAACACAGTAGTACAAATTTTAGAATTAAATGATGAAGATTCTCTGATTTATCATATTGAGAGAAATGAACAATTCATTGTTTCTACTAGACATGTGGAAAAGATAAATGTTTTTAAAACGGGAAAAGGGTTTGACAGAAAAATATGCAATAAATGTTTTGTTTTAAAACCTATAAGTGAATTTGATGTTAATCAGACAGATGTAAAAGGAAATAAAACGACACGCCCAAGTTGTAGAGCATGTCGTTTAGACATAGATAAACGTTTGCTAACTCAATCAGAAATAAACGCATTTAAAAAAACTAATCGTCCGTCTGAAGGTAGTTTACTCAAGTGTCCTATATGCAAAAAAAGGGGTATTGTTGGTGTTTACGGTGAAAATTGTTTTAGACCATGACAAGGCAGAGGGAAAAGTAAGAGGATATAGTTGTAACACGGGATGAAGGCGATTTAAAAACGGGAAAAATTATTTAAAAAATGCTATTAAGTACATTGAGTCTTTCAAAACAAAATAATTTTTGACTAAAATTACACCCGGTTCCCTTTTTTTCATTCTACTCTTGACTGGGGTTTTAAAAAGTGGCTGTTTTCTGTCGTTGCAGTTCGGTCATTCCGGCAGTTTATAAACATCAAAAGATACAAATAAATTCTCTAAATCCCTGCCTTCAATTTTTCAATGGCGATCGCATATCCTTTTAATCCCATTCCATCAACAGAGCCGGCACAAACTTCTTTTACGAAACTCTTTCTTCTAAACACTTCCCTTTTTGCCAGGTTAGAAATATGCACTTCAAATACCGGAGTGGTTATGGCAGCAATTGCATCTCTTAAAGCGATACTTGTGTGTGTGTAGGCTCCCGGGTTAAAGACGACTCCATCAAAAGAAAAACCTACTTCATGCAATTTATCAATAAGGGCACCCTCATGATTACTTTGAAAATATTCCAATGTAACTTCAGGATAATCATCCTTTAACTGATCAAAAAAGACTTCGAAGGTCTGAGCACCGTATATCTCAGGCTCTCTTCTGCCGAGTAGATTTAGGTTGGGTCCATTGAGAATTAATATCTTCATCTAATTTTGATCTTGTGAGTTGGGATACCTACAGTAAACAGTTCAAAAACTATTTAAAATTAGAACGATCGCTTTCAAATAATTCAATTGAAGCCTATCTGTTCGATATTTCGAAGTTAAGACAGTTTTTTGAGATTAATAAGCGAGATACTTTACCTGCTAAAGTAAGTCAGCAAGACCTCACAGACTTTTTGGAGTTTATCAGCGAATTAGGAATGTCGGCATATTCCCAGGCAAGGATTATTTCCGGGATCAAAGCTTTTTTTAAGTTTTTGGTTTATGAAGAGGTAATTGACAAAAATCCATCCGCTTTAATTGAAACCCCCAGACTGGGAAGAAAACTTCCGGATACACTGGACTTACCTGAAATTGAAGCACTCTTCCATGCAGTGGATCTCTCCAAACCGGAAGGTCAGCGTAACCGCACGATGCTGGAAATACTTTATAGCTCCGGTTTAAGGGTCTCCGAACTCACAGAACTGAAGATTAGTAATATTTATGACGATACAGGTTTTTTAAGGATCATTGGAAAAGGAAATAAAGAAAGGCTGGTGCCTATAGGTAAATCTGCGCTAAAACATACCCGAATTTACCGTGACGAAGTCCGGGTACATGTTCCTGTTCAAAATGGATTTGAAGATCACCTGCTTTTGAATAGAAGAGGCCGATCCATAAGCAGGGTAATGGTCTTTCACATCATAAAAAATCTGGCTTCTAAAATTGGATTACAAAAAAACATCAGCCCGCACACTTTTCGACATAGCTTTGCAACGCACTTGATTGAGGGAGGAGCAGATTTGAGAGCCGTTCAGGAAATGCTTGGACATGAGTCCATCACTACTACCGAAATCTATACTCACCTTGACCGCGATTACCTGAAACAAGTCATCACACTATACCATCCGAGAAGCTAATGTATCAACTGATCAGACCCATGCTATTTCTCTTCCCACCGGAAACAGCACACAAAATTGCCACCGGGCTATTAGACGTTATTTTAAAAATGCCATTGGGTAAATCATTAATATTAGGACTATTTAACTATGAAAGCCCAATCCTTGAAAAAGAAGTCTTTGGTCTGAGATTTAAGAACCCTGTCGGCCTTGCGGCCGGATTTGATAAAAATGCCAAATTTATCAATAGCTTCTCTAATCTTGGGTTTGGGTTTATTGAAATTGGAACGCTAACACCAAAAGGACAACCCGGCAACCCCTCGCCAAGGCTTTTCCGATTACTTTCCGATAAAGCACTGATTAACAGAATGGGCTTTAACAACGATGGAGTAGATGAAGTCGTTGAGCGTCTAAAAGTCAGGAAATCGAATGTGATCATTGGTGGGAATATCGGGAAGAATAAGATAACCCCGAATGAAAAGGCACTGGATGACTATCTCATCTGCTTCGAAAAGTTATTCCCGTATGTTGATTACTTTGCTGTAAACGTGAGCAGCCCTAATACACCCGGCCTGCGGGAACTCCAGAAAAAAGAACCTTTGATGCACCTTCTTAAATCTCTGAAAGAGGAAAATGCCAAAAAACCGTTTCCAAAACCTATTCTGTTAAAAATTGCTCCTGATTTAACCAAATCTCAATTGGACGATATCATCAAGATCACCAATGATCTCAAAATGGATGGGCTCATTGTCTCAAATACAACTACAGATAGAAGCGGGCTTTCTACTTCAAATGAAAAAATCAAAGAAATTGGTACTGGCGGGCTCAGTGGAAAACCTGTTCTTAACAAGTCCACTGAAGTATTAAAATATATAAGGAAACAGATACCTGACATTCCAATAATAGCAGTAGGGGGAATTATGTCAGCCAATGATGCGATAGAAAAAATAAAAGCAGGTGCTACCCTCCTACAAGTTTATACCGGACTTATTTATAGAGGTCCCGGCTTAATAAAAGAGATCAACAAAGCTATCGTTAAATCTGCTTGACGAACCCTTAAAACTCTACTATTTTTGAGTTACAATCCATGACGAAGAATACGTACAAGAAAGAGTCCGGTGAGACGGAGAAAAAGTCGATTAAAATTAATTTCCTGACCAATAGAAGATTTCACCTTCTCATCGGCTTTGGTCTTCTTCTGATTTCTGTCTTTCTCATTATTTCTTTTATTTCTTATTTCAATACAGGTCGGGCAGATCAGAGTGTAGTTGAAGCCTACACGAGCACCAATGTAAAGGAAGCCGGAAGAGAAGTCCAAAATGCTTTTGGGTTAATCGGAGCCATTTGTGCTCACTATTTTATTTTCCTGTGGTTTGGTATTGCCTCCATATTGATACCCCCATTACTTTTTATTGTAGCCTATCGTATCATCTGGTTTAGATCACTGATACCAATAGGTCCAACTTTCAATTTCACCGTATTTTATCTTATTTGGATAAGTATGGTAATGGGATACATATTACTGATTCGGGAAGAATCTTCTTTTCTTGGATATTTAAGTGGTGGCATTGGGTATGAGTTGGCAATAATCGCTCAAAGCCTGATGGGCTGGGGAGTTATCTTATTTCTGGCCTTCCTATTTATCATTTTCAATATGTTTTTTTTCAATATCACAAGAATCCCTGCTTTAAGTAATATTGGAGACCAAATCATTGACTTGATAAGTAGCATCAAAATCCCGCTTCCCAAAAAGACAGAAACTAAGCCTGATATTGCTTCTGTCATCAACCAGGTTCGAAGAGAAGTTGAAGATGAAGAGGGAATTAAAGATGAAACTGAAACATGGATAGTAAAAAAAATACCTCCAACAGCAGGTAAGGAAAAAGCAAACCCTAAACCGAACCCGGAATTCACTGTTGCTCTTCCGGAGTTTAAAGAAGCCGACAGCCTGCCGGAAGCCGTAGAAGAAAAAATATTTGCTTCTAAAGAAACCCCCGTTCCACCCCAACCGAACATCAAAAATGAAGCACTCGAATTTGAGCCTCAGGAAATACCTAAACAATTTGAAAAAGAAGAACTTGAAGATTTATCCTTCGAAGTAGCGCAAAAAGAATTTGAAGAAGAAATGACGGAAGAGGCCATCAACTATGACCCAACCTTAGACCTTCCCCAATATAACTTTCCTACCTCATCTCTACTAAAAGAATACCCTGAAAAGGATATAAAAGTATCCAAGCACGAGTTGGAAGCAAATAAGGACAGGATCATTGAGACCCTGATAAATTTCAAAATTGGGATATCTACCATTAAAGCCACCATTGGCCCGACAGTAACACTTTATGAAATTGTACCGGAAGCAGGGGTAAAAATCTCGAAAATCAAAAATCTGGAAGATGATATAGCATTAAGCCTTGCTGCACTTGGCATTAGGATCATTGCACCGATTCCGGGAAAAGGGACAATCGGTATTGAAGTGCCCAATAAGAACCGTGAAATGGTGGATGCTCGATCTGTGATCACAACGGGCAAGTTCATGGAAAGCAAAATGGATCTGCCTGTCGTATTGGGAAAGACGATTTCTAACGAGATTTATGTTACCGATCTCGCTAAAATGCCTCACCTTTTAATGGCCGGAGCAACAGGACAAGGTAAATCAGTAGGGTTGAATATTATGCTGACATCACTACTCTACAAAAAGCACCCGTCACAGCTTAAATTGGTTCTGGTCGATCCTAAGAAAGTTGAACTGACACTTTTTAACCGAATCGAAAAACATTTCCTCGCTAAACTTCCTGACAGTGATGAGCCAATCATTACGGATACCTCTAAAGTAGTCAACACACTGAATTCACTTTGTATCGAGATGGATAATCGGTATGATCTTCTCAAAAGTGCAGCATGTAGAAATTTAAAGGAATACAACCGGAAGTTTACAGAAAGAAGATTAAATCCCAACAAAGGTCATCGGTTCCTTCCCTATATTGTTTTAGTTATTGATGAACTGGCAGATCTGATGATGACTGCCGGTAAAGAAATTGAAACGCCAATAGCTCGTTTGGCACAACTGGCCCGTGCAATTGGAATCCATTTGATCGTTGCAACACAGCGGCCCTCCGTGAATGTGATTACAGGAATTATCAAAGCCAATTTCCCTGCCAGGCTTTCTTTCAGAGTGACTTCCAAAATAGACTCCAGAACCATTCTGGATGCCGGAGGTGCGGATCAATTAATAGGCATGGGAGATATGTTACTTTCAATGGGTTCCGACATGACAAGACTTCAATGTGCTTTCGTAGATACCCCGGAGGTGGAAAGAATTTGCGAATTCATTGGAGAGCAGCGTGGATATGATGATGCTTACCTTCTGCCTGAATACTCAGGTGAGGAGGAGTCGGGAATTAGTGAAGTAAATCTTTCCGAAAGGGATACACTCTTTGCTGATGCAGCGAGGCTGATCGTAACGCATCAACAAGGAAGCACTTCACTGATCCAGCGTAAAATGAAATTAGGGTACAATCGGGCGGGAAGACTTATTGACCAACTTGAAGCCGCAGGAATTGTAGGGCCTTTTGAAGGAAGTAAGGCAAGAGAAGTACTCATTTCTGACGAATACAGTTTGGAACAGTTATTGTCTGAAATAGAAGCAAAATATTAAAGAATTTTATCCATGAAAAAAATAATCATTATTCTACTTGCCGTTGTTAATCAAAGCATACTGGCTCAATACGATCCACAAGCCTTATCTGTGCTTGATGCCATGAGTGCAAAATACAAAAAGTTAGCGGCTTTTAAAGCAAATTTTTCTCAGAAACTTACGAATAAAACCGCCGGAATAGATGAGGTCATCTCCGGACAAATCATTGTGAAAAACAATAAATACGTCCTGAATGTGGCAGGGCAAAGAATCTTTAATAATGGTACGGATATCTACACATATAATCCTGAAATCAGTGAGGTAACAATAAGTTCCTATGATCCCGATGAGTCTGAAATTAATCCGGGAAATGTGTACGATTTATATAAAGAGGGTTTCAAATACGCATTGATTTCGACGGAATCAAGTGGAGACAGAGTAATTGATCTTGATCCCGAAAAACGGGATAAAAGCTATTTTAAGATAAGAATGATCATCAACGCTAAGGATGAACTGAAATCATTTGAAGTTTTTGAAAATACCGGCAACAGATATTTGTATTCAATAGAATCTTTTCAGCCTGACCTATTACCGGATAGTTATTTTACATTTGATACCACAAAATATCCTGATGTGGAGGTAATTGACTTCAGATAAATTAGATTTTTAAAATAAAAGTGTATCTTTACGCCCTTTCAGGAATACCTGAATATTTGTTATACTATTTATATTTTTAATGAACATTTTTGTAGCTAAGCTTAACTATGCAACTTCAGAAGATGCATTGCGTCAAGCGTTTGAAGAATTTGGAACAGTAGATTCCACTAAGATTGTTATGGATAGAGAAACTAACCGATCAAAAGGATTTGGTTTTGTTGAAATGCCCGATGACAATGAAGCACAAGAGGCTATCTCCAGCCTTAACGACTCAGAATTAGATGGTAGAACCATCGTTGTTAAAAAAGCCAACCCTAAGGGTGGCTCTAATCGCAAATTCTAAGGTTACTATTGATTGAAATAAATTGCTCGTGTAGAACTTTTTTTACACGAGCATTGTTTTTAAGATGATTATTAGCGAATAAATAAAATTTTATTGGTTTGGCAAGACCTGCAACAAAACCCGTAAAACTCAAAGAAGGGTACTACATAGAGTTAAGACATAAAGGCGAAAGAAAAGGAATTAAGTTAAGAAGTGATACTATTCCTGAATTATACCAGTCTATCAGGAAATATGAAAAACTTTACGATGTTCACTTCTACGGAGAAGTGAAAAAGGGTAAGGTAGTCAACGATAAACTTCCAAAACTCAAATAATCAATGTTGTTTCTTAACACCCCGTAAAAGCGCGCCACAGTGTCCCGGACGGGTATGTCTGTTAATAAAGTAAATTCGTTGCTTGATGAAAAAGGCGGAACTTTTTGATCAGATAGAAAAGAAAGCGTCCTTTCTATGTGTTGGCCTTGATACAGTGATGCATCGAATCCCCAAGCATCTCCTATCGGAAAAAGACCCTATTTTTGAGTTCAACAAACAAATAATTGACGCTACAATAGATTTTGCAGTAGCTTATAAACCAAATATTGCCTTTTACGAAGCCGAAGGAGTCAAAGGATGGGAATCGCTTCAAAAGACCATTGAATACCTTCCTAAGAATGTATTCACTATCGCAGATGCCAAACGTGGGGATATTGGAAATACCTCGGAAAGGTATGCAAAGGCATTCTTTGATTTAATGAACTTCGATTCGATTACAGTGTCACCTTACATGGGGTCAGATTCGGTAAAACCATTCTTAGCATTTGAGGGAAAGTGGGTGATTCTACTTGCTGTCACAAGCAACGAAGGAGGAATGGACTTCCAGTATCTGGATATCAGCGGACAAAAGCTCTACAAAAAAGTGATACGGACCAGTGCGGCGTGGGGGTCAGACGAAAACATGATGTATGTAGTGGGTGCAACTCATCCGGAGATTTTGAAAGAAGTAAGAAAAACAGTACCTGATCATTTTTTGCTAATACCCGGAATTGGTGCTCAGGGAGGTGATTTGAAAGCTGTTTGTGAGAGTGGATTGAATAAGAACTGCGGTTTACTCGTAAACTCATCAAGGGGTATTATCTACGCTGATGGTTCAAAAAATTTTGCAAAAGAGGCATCTCTACAAGCCGAAAAGATCCAAAAGCAAATGGCAGAGACACTTCAGTCAATTTAGAATGTCACATATCGCTCTAATCTGGCAAGTTCTTCATCATCCACATATTTACCAATCTCTTTTCTAAACTGCTCAATGCTCTCATATGGCCTGTATTCTTCAAACTCATGAAGCATTTTATCGCCAACACCGGGGATTGCAAGTATTTCTTCTTTTGAAGATGTATTTAAGTTTACAGGTACAAAAACATAGTTTTCGTAAGCGGATACCTCTTCCTCTGAAACATATTTTCCTATTTCTCTTCTGAACTGTTTAATGGAGGTGTAAGGACGATACTCTTCAAATTCATGTGCCATTTTACTGCCTACGTTCGGCACCATTCTGAAATCCTCTTCTGTGGTCGTGTTTAAATTCATTGGTAAAAAAATCCTCTCCTTTACCTCATCAAACTTTTCCGCTCCCGCTGCTACCTTCAATGTGCTCAGAAAAGCGGATGGATCCAGATATGGTCTCCCATTTATCAGCTTTTCAGTACCGGCCTTATCCAAACCTAAAGAACTTATTTCTTCTTCCGTTGCAAGATTTGGATTAAGAATCTCGGCTGCGGAGGGTTTCTTGGCAGCCATAGTCACTATTTCCTCTGCCTGTTCTTCACTACTTCGGCCTTCCTTTGAGGCCGAAGTGCACCCGTAAACAAGAGCAGCTATAGTAAACATCAAAATACTTTTTTTCATTTCGATTTATCTTTTGATTTTAATTGTAATAAATGAAAACCCATCAATCCGACAGGTATTAATGTACCCGGTGCCAAAACCGGTAAGGCACCCGAAAAAGATTTCGTAGTCAACTCCATCATCCCGATGCCGCCATACATTTCAAACTCAAACTCCCAGTTACTTTTCAAATGTAGGAAAATACCCACCACTCCGGACACTATCGTCACCAGATAGAAAAATTTCACCGGAAGCAGTAAATTGAATCCGGGGAATAAACTGACTAAACCAAGTCCCAAAGAAATTAAAGGAAAGAGTTGCCAGAAAGATTCGTAGTGTCCAATCAATAAAAGTTCCAAAAACAAACCTACATGTAAAAATAAGAAAATCAGCAATGCCAGTTGATATTGCCGATTTTGATCCTTTTCCGGTAATGGCATCAAAATACTCGGCTTTGGTATATAATAAATGTTTTCATGAAAGTTAAAAGCACTGCCTGCTATTCAATGGATAAAAATAAAAAATTAAATAATAATATCTTGTATGAAGAAGCAAATCAGATGAATCTTAGAAATTAAACCGGATTAAATGTAATAACGAGGGATTTTCTACTTTACTGACCGTCGGGGTTGTTGTTGACCGTTTCGAGGTTATTTTTTTCATTGAGCAGACATTTTGTCTGTCGAGCGGCCGTTTTATTTCCATTAAGGAGTTATTTCGGGTTCCTGGGAAGGTTTCTATCGCTTCACAAACTTCAGCAGATGCCCGTCCGGCAGTTGGATTAGGTATAGCCCGCTCCGCAGGGAGGCTGCATCTATCCTCGTGTTTGTGGTGCTTTCCAACACTAACTCCCCGCCTACGCTCAGGATGCGTACCGGGCTTTCCACGGGAGACTGCACCTCCACGTAACGCCCCGAAGGATTGGGGAAGACTACTGCTTCTACTGCATCGCCCGTCGCACTCAGCACGCATGCGGTAATCGTCACTTCCTGCATTTGTGTGGCGGTGTTGCCCTCACTGTCGGTATAAGTCCACGTGATGGTGGCATCGGACGTGACGGGGAAGGAGGCCACATCATGGGTGGCGGTGATCTCCCCGTCGCAAGCATCATTGGCTTTGGGCACGTTCACGTCCGCTTCCGCTAGCGAACAGGCTGCGGTAATTGCGGTCAGAGCACCTGAAACTCTCGGAGCCTCGGTGTCCCTTATGGTCACGTCCTGCG
>JACONI010000039.1 GCA_014323825.1 Ekhidna sp.
GGTTCGGGAATATTTCCAAGTCAATTTCCTCTGCAAATCCTAATGGTTTTGACGTTACCTTCACATCAAACGCATCAGCAGCAGAACCTCTCTTACCATCATCAGCCGTCACGGTAATAGTGCTGGTGCCTGTCCCCACATACGTAATGGTCAGGCACTGTCGCTTACAGTTACAGTCACCACATCCGTAGCACTGCTGGTCGCAGTGTAGGTCAGGACATCTCCTTCCGTGTCAGTGAATACAGAAGTCAGGTCAAGGGTAATATCACTAAAGCCTGCCGTTTCTGCCCGGTCAGTAATCTCGTTCGCTACCGTTGGGGGAGTGTTCGTTGTTGGAGTTACTGACGCAGCATTGACCGTCAACGTAAACTCATCCTCAACAGTCCCTCCGTTACTGTCATTGGCCGTTACGGCAATGGTGCTGGTACCTGTCCCCATATACGTAATGACCAAATTATTATTGTTTACCGCTACAGTCACCACATCCGTAGCATTGCTGGTCGCAGTGTAGGTTAACGCATCGTTATCCGCATCAGTGAATACAGAAGTTAGGTCAAGGGTAATATCACTAAAGCCTGCCGTTTCTGTCCGGTCAGCAATCTCGTTCGCTACCATCGGGGCGTTGTTCCCGCCATCTTCATTTACATCCGTAACTGTAATGGTGATATCCTGCGGGTCGCTGGTGTTCACTCCGTCGTATGCCTCTACCTTTACCACATATTTATTATCATCGGCCGCATCACCGCCCACATCAGTGGGATTTTCAAAATCAGGAGCCGACAGGAAAGTCAAAACTCCGCCAGTACTAAGACTGAATTTGCCATTGTCTGTTGTTCCTCCTGAGACGAAACGGAACGTGATTACTTCTCCTGTTCCGTCTGCGTCAGTGGCTGTTACGGTCAGCCCTGTATTTGTTTGGTTCTCCTCTGCACTTGCTATGGCAACTGAATTAATCACCGGATTGCTATCATTCACATCGTTCACCGTAATGGAGAAGGTGCGTGTGTCCTCAAGTGGCGGGGTTCCATCATCCGTAGCTACTACGGTAAGGCTGTAACTCTGAGTGGTCTCAAAGTCAAGGCCGCCATCCCCAACGGTAATTTGTCCCGACATTGCATCTATTGAAAAATCATCAGAATTAGTTCCTCTAAGGGAGTAAATCACAGCCTGCTCGGCATCATTGGCATTAGCCGTGAACCGCCTGACATCACCCGTAGCATCTTCATCTAGATCTAACCCTGAAGTGCCGCCGCTTGTAAAACTTGGTTTATTATTCGCTGGTGTTGATGCCTCAGTGATCATCACATCAAACATAATCATGCCTACTTTGCTTCTGCCGTCCGTAGCGGTTACGGTAAGAGTAATGGTTCCGGGAGTAAGTAAGTCATTATTTTCAACGGAAATTACTCCGCCGGCGCTTATTTTAAAACCATTGGCGGCTGGGCTGCCGGGATTGCCAGCTGAGATGGCATATGTCGGCACGCCGTCACCAGCGTCTTCATCCACCGCTCTAACTGTCACCACCATTGTGTTTCGAACAGCATCTGCAGCCACGGTCGGTGTTGTATCTACCGCATCAAACACCGGTGCCTCATTCACATCGTTCACCGTAACGGAGAAGGAGACAGTGGCTGTTCCCTCATCTTCATCCGTAGCGGTTACTTCAAGCACGTAACTGTTCGGATCGGTCTCAAAGTCAAGGGCTTTTGCAACGGTAACTACTCCCATAGTTGCATCTGCTATTGCAAAATCACCGGCATCATTGCCACTGGTGATGTCATAAGTGATGTTCGTATTTTCGCCATCAGGGTCTTCAGCTGTTAACGTTTTGACAACTGTGGTATTTGGTACCGCATCTTCATCCAGCGTTACTGCCGTAGTGCCGCCAGCTGCAAAACTTGGTGGCATATTCACAGAGACCGTCACCGTAAACATGTCAGTAGCAGTCCCTCCACGACTGTCCATGGCTGTCACGGTAATAGTGCTGTTGCCTGTCCCTGAACCATACATAATGGTCAGAATATTACCGTCGACGGGTACAGTTGCAGTCACCAAAGTCAAAACGCTACTGGTCGCAGTGTAGGTCAGGTCATCGCTATCTCTGTCAGCGAATACAGGGCTTCCGGACTCCTCCAGATCAATGGTGATCAGATCGAAATCCGTCTTTTCCATCCGGTCATCAATCGCATTGGCTACCGTCGGGGCGTTGTTCTCCGAAGGTGTTACCGACGGGGCGGTATTCACCACGATGAGTGAGGAGATGGGGTTTGCTCCTATTTCTCCTGTTAGTGATCGGATCACTTGGAATTTCTCAGCCTCCTCAGCAGTGTCATCATAAGAGAAAATGACACCCAGACCGTTGCTGCCACCTTCACTCGTCACCCCCCAGAGCTTGTCTTCAGCGAATAACAGATTGCCTTGGGGAGAAGAGCCATTATTTTCAACATCAGACTCAAAGTCATGAACTTTGGTGAAGCTATTATCATCAGGATCAATAGAGAAAATGATGCCTTCATCATTTGCTCCTCCCTCGGAGGTCACCCCCCAGAGCTTATCTTCAGCGAATACCAGGCTGCCGGCAGGGGAAGCTCCATTAGGAGCACCCTCTTCAGAAAAAGGATCTTCAAATTCATGAACTTTTTCGAATGTGTCATCATCAGGATTGATGGAGAAAATGATGCCGCTAAAAATACTGACTCCGCCCCCGGAAGTCACCCCCCAGAGCTTGTCTTCAGCGAATACCAGGCTGCCGGCAGGGGAAGCTCCATTAGGAGCACCCTCTTCAGAAAAAGGATCTTCAAATTCATGAACTTTTTCGAATGTGCCATCATCAGGATTGATGGAAAAAATGATGCCGTTAAAAATACTGACTCCGCCAAAGAGGGTCATTCCCCAGAGCTTGTCTTCGGCTAATACCAGGCTGCCTCTAGGGTTAGCGCCATTAATAAAAGGAAAACGTTCAAAGTCGTGAACTTTGTTGAAATCGCTGCCGTCAGTATTTATGTTGAAAATGATGCCGCTATCATTTTCACCACCCTCGGAGGTCGCCCCCCAGAGCTTGTCTTCGGCTAATACCAGGCTGCCAGCAGGGAGAACACCATCGGCAGCACTTTCAAAGTCATAAATTTTAGCGAAGTTGTCAGCAACATCAGGAACAGGATTGATGGAGAAAATGATGCCGCTAGAATTTGCTCCGCCCCCGGAAGTCACTCCCCAGAGCTTATCTTCAGCGAATACCAGGCTGCCTCTAGGGCTAGCACCATTCACTAAATCAAATTCATGAACTTTTTCGAATGTGTCATCATCAGGGTCAATGGTGAAAATGGCACCGAGGTTCCCGTAGGCCGCCCCCCAGAGCTTGTCTTCAGCGAATACCAGGCTGCCGGCAGGAAGAGTAACATTATCTTCAACACCACCCTTAAAGTCATGAACTTTTTCGAATGTGTCATCATCAGGATTGATGGAGAAAATGATGCCGCTAGAATTTGCTCCGCCCCCGGAAGTCACCCCCCAGAGCTTGTCTTCAGCGAATACCAGGCTGCCTCTAGGGTTAGCACCATTCGTACTTTTAAAGTCATGAACTTTGGTGAAGCTGTCATCACCAGGATTAATAGTGAAAATGATGCCAGCCTCATTTGCTCCGCCCCTAGAGGTCGTCCCCCAGAGCTTGCCTTCAGCTAACACCAGGCTGCCGACTGGCGTTGCTTCACCTCCTCGGGTATCATCGACTGACATTGCTCCGTTGATACCATCAAAATGGTGAACTATGGAAAAATTACTACCATCGCTATCCATGCGAAAGATAGTTCCGATTCTTTCAGTGCCTCCCTCGCTGGTTATTCCCCAGAGTTTTCCGTTGGCCGCTACAAGATTGCCTGTTGGACTTCCCGGAGGAATTTCAAATTCTTTCCACTGTTCAGGCATACTGCCGTCCGAGTTAATAGCAAATACAGAACCCCCTCTCCATGTTCCCATGCCTGCCAGCTTGATCTGTCCGAGTGTGGGGCAGGCGAAAAGCACACCGAACATCAAATAAAGGATAAAATTTTTCATAAAAAATTCATTTAATTTATTAAAGTAAAATAATAGATTTTCTTCTTGTTTGCATTTAAGTTTATAGCAATTTTTCATAATAATAAGTTTTGATCTTTGATATATCTACATAAAACTTTCTGAAAAATATCAGAAGAGACAAATATAAAAATTACGGGCATATATGCGTTACCGTCTTTACGGTAACGTTATAAATATAGTATTGTTGATTAAACATACATTTGTATATGGCATTTTTACTTAAAAATATTTTTACTTTTATACTTAAAATACAATTTTATATAAACTTATGAATAACCCGAAATGTAAGCCTGCTTATAAAATTAAAAGAGGCCGCATAAACGGAAAGTAACTTCACGGCTGTAAAACAATTGATCATTGCTTTTCTTTTTGCACAAAGAAACCTATCGGGAATGCTAAAGGGTGCCGCTCAAAAAATTAATTTCGGGGTGTTAGAAAAAAAGGGTATTGTTAATGAATGAGGTGAGAGAACCCTTGAAGGTTTGGGCTCAATATATTTATTTCGCATAACATTTAGCCGATTCATGCTATTCGAACGAAAAAGACGTTCCGATAAAACACTCTTAAAAATTCATAAAGCACTTATTACTCCCAGGCTTATTGAAGAAAAAATGCTCATTCTACTTCGGCAGGGGAAAATAAGCAAGTGGTTTTCCGGAATTGGACAGGAGGCCATTTCCGTAGGAGCTGCACTCGCATTAAATGCGGATGAATATATCCTTCCTATGCACAGGAATCTTGGCGTTTTCACCACACGGGGCATTCCTTATCAAAGGCTATTTTCTCAATTTCAGGGAAAGATGAATGGCTTCACAAAAGGCCGTGACCGAAGTTTTCATTTCGGAACACAGGAATACAATATCGTTGGCATGATCTCTCATCTGGGTCCGCAAATGGGTATTGCCGATGGCATTGCATTATCACATCTTCTAAAAAAAGAGCAAAAGGTAAGTTTGGTTTTTACCGGAGACGGAGGCACAAGTGAAGGCGATTTTCATGAAGCTGTTAATGTAGCTTCCGTGTGGAACCTCCCTGTGATTTTTGTTATTGAAAACAATGGTTATGGGTTATCCACTCCCAGCAAAGAGCAATTCAATTTTGATTCATTTGTAGTTAAAGGGCCTGCTTACGGAATGGAGGCTTACAGCGTGGAGGGAAATTCGATTTTAGAAGTGCTTAACGCATTGGAACCTCTCGTTCAGGACATACGAGAAAAGCCAAGACCAATCATTTTTGAAGCAAAGACTTTTAGAATGAGAGGCCATGAAGAAGCTTCAGGTACCGAATATATTTCGAAGGAATTGATGGAACACTGGGCTAAAAAAGATCCCATAAAATCCTATGAGAGCTACCTCATCCGGGAGGGAGTCTGTACCAATAATGAAATAGAAGAAGTTCGAAGGGAAATTCGGAAAGAAATAAATGAGGCTGTCAAAGAAGCTTTCTTCGAAGAGCCCGTTGAAGCTTCGGAGAAGGCTGAGTTAGGAGACATTTATTTTCCATATATCCGGGAGGTAATAAAACCGAAAGAAAAAGCATCCGAAAAAAGATTCGTAGATGCTATTTCTGAAGGGCTCAAGCAAAGTTTAGAGAAGCACACCGATTTGATCCTCATGGGACAAGATATCGCTGATTACGGAGGAGTTTTCAAGATCACGAAAGGATTCACCGATCTGTTTGGTAAAGATAGAATTCGAAATACCCCGTTATGTGAATCAGCAATTATTGGAATCGGATTAGGGCTTAGTATTGCCGGAATGAAAGCAGTAGTGGAGATGCAATTTGCGGATTTTGTTACCGAAGGCTTCAATCAAATAGTAAATAATCTTGCTAAGGTACACTACCGGTGGGGGCAAAATGCCGATGTGGTCGTGCGGATGCCAACCGGAGCCGGGGTGGGTGCCGGTCCCTTCCACTCTCAATCAAACGAAGCGTGGTTTTTCCATACGCCGGGTCTTAAAATCGTATACCCGTCTAACCCATACGATGCAAAAGGTCTATTGACGGCATCCATAGAGGATCCTAATCCATACCTCTATTTTGAACATAAGGCACTCTATCGATCCTTAGCAGGAAAGGTGCCGGATGGATACTACACTATGGAGATTGGAAAAGCGGCTGTTCATAAAATCGGGGCTAATTTATCAATCATAACCTATGGAATGGGCGTTCTTTGGGCAAATTCTATAGTGGATGAATTAGATGATATTTCCATCGAAATTATTGATCTAAGAACCTTACTTCCTTGGGATAAAGAAACGGTAAGAGCATCTGTTCAAAAAACGGGAAAGGTGTTGGTATTGCATGAAGACTGCCTTACGGGAGGTATCGGAGCTGAGATTTCAGCATGGATCTCCGAGCATTGTTTTGAAGCCCTAGATGCTCCGGTGATGAGAGTGGGAAGTTTAGATACCCCTGTTCCTTTTGCTTCGGGTTTAGAGCAGCAGTTTTTGCCTAAGTCCCGATTAAAGGAGAAAGTCGAACAGCTTATCAATTATTAGATGCTACTTTCAGGTAAATTCCCGGATTGAGTACTAAGATGTTCCTAAAGTTCAATCTTTCCATTTTTACCCATTCACTGCCGTAATGAGAGCCTCTGATACCGGATTGGCTTTTATAATACTTGTCTGTCAGTAAGATGAACGGCCCCTCATCTTCTTCCTCTGATTGGTATAAAATAGAGAAAAAAACACCATTTTCAGGGAAAAAAGGCTGCTTATTGAGATTTTATCCATTTCTTTTTCAGAAAGATCATTAGAAGAGAATATCAATGCGTTCGGACTCCCTTCCTTTAAATCGTATATATTAACCCTTATAGATCCTTTTTTATTCGCATTGCTAAGTTTTATTGGCATTACTAAAATGTAGTAGATTTTCAATAAAAACAATACACATAAAAAATAGTAGTATAAGATATTATCCGGCTCGTTTCAGAAGGAAGACCAAATGTTACTCAAAGTCGAAAGAGATGATAGCGTATTTTTTATATCTACTTTTTAATCACTTATCTATTGTAAATTAGCAATGTCAAATCAGGGGTTGAATATCAGAAAAAAAGATTTTTCTTTACATTTCAAAGTGAAACAAGAAATTATAAACTAAATGATCATCTCCGAATTAAAGGCTTTCGATTTATTGAAATCTAAATTTAAGTTGAGCGACGAAAACGCCCGTGCGGTGATCTTTGAAATCAATGCAGTAGACCGGAAAATAACGGAACAGGTTGAGAATGAATTTCTGAAAAGAAAAGATGTCTTCCTGACAAAAGATGACAAAGTTGAATTGGTTGAAAAGATCGAAAGCCAGAAGTCAGAGCTCATTGAAAAAATAGAAAACCAAAAATCAGAACTTATTGAGAAGATAGAACAACAGGCTCAAAAAATAGAGCGCACACGTGCTGACCTGATCAAATGGATGTTTATCTTTTGGATAGGCCAGCTTGCAGCATTGGTTGGATTATTTAAACTGTTCATTCCATAGACCGATTGATTTCAATGTCAGAGGAGGGGTTATTATTTGCATGAGTTTCAAATACCCCATGATTCTTCGCAGTAAACCATTATCAGGTACACAAAAATAAAATCAGGGTTTGAATATCAGAAAAAAAGATTTTTCTTTACATTTCAAAGTGAAACAGAAATTATAAACTAAATGATCATCTCCGAATTAAAGGCTTTCGATTTATTGAAATCAAAATTTAAGTTGAGCGACGAGAGTGCCCGTGCAGTGATATTTGAAATCAATGCAGCAGATCGGAAAATAACGGAACAGGTTGAGGATGA
>JACONI010000040.1 GCA_014323825.1 Ekhidna sp.
CGTTTAAACTAAATCAAAGAACTTTTGGAAAAAATGGTACTTTAAACCTTCAAGGTTTTCAAAACCTTGAAGGTTTCTATCGGCTTGAAGGTTTTTATCGGCGAAGGTTTCTATCATTACGAAAAAATCATTTCGAAGCATTTTAGCAACCTTTTTAATTAAAACGAAAGCTGAAAAAGAATTAAAGGAAGCGTTTAAACTGAATCAAAGAACTTTTGAAAAAAATGGTACTTTAAACCTTCAAGGTTTTTATCGGCGAAGGTTTTTATCATTACGAAAAAATCATTTCGAAGCATTTTAGCAACCTTTTTAATTAAAACGAAAGCTGAAAAGAATTAAAGGAAGCGTTTAAACTGAATCAAAGAACTTTTGGAAAGTTTCAAACTTCTCAAAAGTTAACTTTAAGAAAAAAATGGTACTTTAAACCCTCAAGGTTTTCAAAGCCTCGAAGGTTTCTAAACAATAATCACGATGATCAAACGAACACTGTTATTTTCTAATCCTGCTCATCTGTCCGTCAGAAAGCAGCAGATGGTGGTGAGCTATCCCGAAGAGAAAAAGGAGGCAGCCGTACCGATAGAAGATGTAGGCATCATCATCTTAGAGCATCGGCAGATTACCCT
The DNA here is from genome assembly GCA_014323825.1 of Ekhidna sp. Taxonomy (GTDB): domain Bacteria; phylum Bacteroidota; class Bacteroidia; order Cytophagales; family Cyclobacteriaceae; genus Ekhidna. The sequence continues at coordinate 624 of JACONI010000040.1, forward strand.
GAGCCACGCACTCATCTCTCATCTCTTAGGCAACAATACCGCCCTAGTCACCTGCGACAGCCACCACCTCCCCCAGGGCATGATGCTCAACCTCAACGGCCACAGCGAGCAGCAGGAGCATTTCAGAACACAAATCGCCGCCACAGAGGCCATGAAGGGACGCTTCTGGCAGCAGACCATCAAAGCCAAAATACGCAATCAGGCCGCACTGCTCAGCGCCAACGGACTGGAAGTAGAGAACATGGAGCGATGGGCGCGAAAAACAGCCTCCGCCGACCCGGACAATTTTGAGGCCCGGGCTGCCGCATGGTACTGGCAAAAACTGTTTGTTGATTTGATCAAAAATTTTAAAAGAGGCCGCTTTGAAGGAGAGCCTAATAATCTGCTCAACTATGGCTATGCCATATTGAGAAGCGTCATTGCCCGCTCACTGGCAGGAAGCGGCCTGCTGCCCTCCTTCGGCTATCACCACCGCAACAAATACAACGCCTACTGCCTGGCCGATGACGTGATGGAGCCTTACCGGCCCTATGTAGATCAACTGGTGCTGGAAATCGTACGCTCCGAAAGTGACTACGGCACACTCACCACCGAACTGAAAAAAAAGCTGCTGCAAGTACCCGTCCTGGATGTGAAGATAGGCGGACAAACCAGCCCCCTCATGCTGGCAGCACAGCAGACCACCGGCAGCCTGTATAAATGCTATGAAAAAACACAAAAAACAATCCGATTTCCGGAGCTATGAGCCTGGAAAGACTCAACCAGTACAGAATTATGTGGGTCATGGTCTTTTTCGATTTGCCAACCGAAACCAAAAAGGACAGGCGCAGCTACCGCCAATTTGTAGATCGGCTTGAAAAAGACGGCTTTTCCAGGTTTCAGTATTCCATCTACATCCGCCACTGCCCCAGCATGGAAAATGCCCAAGTGCACATTAAGCGCACCAAGGTGAACCTGCCGCCCAAAGGCCATGTATGCATCATTCATTTTACGGATAAACAGTTTGGGATGATGGAAGTATTTTATGCAGCCAAACCACAAGACCCTCCCGAACCCGTACAACAGTTAGAACTGTTTTGAGAGCAAAAAAAACAGAACGGAGAGACCCTAAAAACAACATACCCAGCCAGTTAGGGCAGGGTATGTTGTGCTAATATACAATTTACAAGCAAATCACAACTGCGTAAGAATAAATATTTAGAAAAAGTATGTTGTGCTAATATACAATTTACAAGCAAATCACAACTACTGCACGATATCGTCTACTCTCGGAGCTGTTGTGCTAATATACAATTTACAAGCAAATCACAACTTGGACATCAATACCAACGTAATTGTATTTGTTGTGCTAATATACAATTTACAAGCAAATCACAACCCTGTGAATACCATCCTGCAAAAACTTGTTGTTGTGCTAATATACAATTTACAAGCAAATCACAACTCCGAGAAGGATACACCATGTCTCTTCCCAGTTGTGCTAATATACAATTTACAAGCAAATCACAACTTCGCGAAGTATACACCATGTCTCTTCCCAGTTGTGCTAATATACAATTTACAAGCAAATCACAACTTCATTTCCCTTTTCCCTGTGAATACCATCGTTGTGCTAATATACAATTTACAAGCAAATCACAACATATTGAACGATATCGTCTACTCTCGGAGCGTTGTGCTAATATACAATTTACAAGCAAATCACAACTCGTTCCTTCGCTCTAGGACCTCAGAACAGGTTGTGCTAATATACAATTTACAAGCAAATCACAACTCTTTGTTTCCAATGCTCTCTGATTATTGTGTTGTGCTAATATACAATTTACAAGCAAATCACAACAAAAATTTGATCCATTCCTTTAACCAAATTGTTGTGCTAATATACAATTTACAAGCAAATCACAACATAATAAATAATATAAGATAAGCAAGATGAGTTGTGCTAATATACAATTTACAAGCAAATCACAACGGTATTGATGTACTTGACTTGATATTGAAGTTGTGCTAATATACAATTTACAAGCAAATCACAACTTGAACAAACAGCACACATCCATCCATGTAGTTGTGCTAATATACAATTTACAAGCAAATCACAACTGTGCATCTTCTTTTTTCTATGTAATATATGTTGTGCTAATATACAATTTACAAGCAAATCACAACTGCAACATGAACTTCATCTCAGTGAGCGATAGTTGTGCTAATATACAATTTACAAGCAAATCACAACATGTACTTGACTTGATATTGCACGATATCGGTTGTGCTAATATACAATTTACAAGCAAATCACAACACAATTTTTGAATGTCGGACTCCAGCGTTGGTTGTGCTAATATACAATTTACAAGCAAATCACAACATTATCTTTGAGTTTAATAAAACCAGTTTGGTTGTGCTAATATACAATTTACAAGCAAATCACAACCCAATATCTTCCTCAATGATAAGTACCTGTGTTGTGCTAATATACAATTTACAAGCAAATCACAACAGTCTGTATATTTTTGTTTTGTCTGACCTTGTTGTGCTAATATACAATTTACAAGCAAATCACAACATACTGAACGATATCGTCTACTCTCGGAGCGTTGTGCTAATATACAATTTACAAGCAAATCACAACAAGCTTTTTGAACAATCCCAAACTTTTCCTGTTGTGCTAATATACAATTTACAAGCAAATCACAACAGTCTGTATATTTTTGTTCTATCTCTCCTTGTTGTGCTAATATACAATTTACAAGCAAATCACAACACAGTTTTTGAATGTCGGACTCCAGCGTTGGTTGTGCTAATATACAATTTACAAGCAAATCACAACGGATGCGACGAGATTTCCGAACTTCCCTCTGTTGTGCTAATATACAATTTACAAGCAAATCACAACCTATCCATCGCTCTCTTTGATTGCTGTGATGTTGTGCTAATATACAATTTACAAGCAAATCACAACTTTATTCATGATGCTAATATAGAGAGACTCGTTGTGCTAATATACAATTTACAAGCAAATCACAACCCCCCTCCTAACACGGCTCTCATTGATTTCGTTGTGCTAATATACAATTTACAAGCAAATCACAACATTAACTTTGGCCTTACCAAGATAGGAGGAGTTGTGCTAATATACAATTTACAAGCAAATCACAACTCTGATTGTTCAATCACCTCATTCAGCAAGGTTGTGCTAATATACAATTTACAAGCAAATCACAACAATTTGCAGGTTTTCTTTGTTTTCGGGTGAGTTGTGCTAATATACAATTTACAAGCAAATCACAACCCATATATGAAGCCAGATTGCTAATACTCCGTTGTGCTAATATACAATTTACAAGCAAATCACAACAAATCTCGTCGCGTCCAAGAATAGAGCAGGGTTGTGCTAATATACAATTTACAAGCAAATCACAACGAACGAAAGCCAAACAGTTCTATTGCTATTGTTGTGCTAATATACAATTTACAAGCAAATCACAACGGAACACCATACCGCTCCTCTATCCTCTTTGTTGTGCTAATATACAATTTACAAGCAAATCACAACCCATTCATTTGTCGCTCGGCTTTCCAAACAGTTGTGCTAATATACAATTTACAAGCAAATCACAACTCCGAGATGTATACACCATGTCTCGGCCCAGTTGTGCTAATATACAATTTACAAGCAAATCACAACCCCGTACGTGCAGTTCTTTTTCCACAAAGAGTTGTGCTAATATACAATTTACAAGCAAATCACAACTGCAACATGAACTTCATCTCGTTAAGCGAGTTGTGCTAATATACAATTTACAAGCAAATCACAACCTATCCAAGTGCACAGGTCATGTAACCTGGTTGTGCTAATATACAATTTACAAGCAAATCACAACGGGAAGCGGTCGGTTTCTATACAATAATTAGTTGTGCTAATATACAATTTACAAGCAAATCACAACCCATGCCGCCGGCCTTCAGCAGTACTTTGGGTTGTGCTAATATACAATTTACAAGCAAATCACAACCTAGAGGAATGGATAAGAATTTTGGTAATAGTTGTGCTAATATACAATTTACAAGCAAATCACAACAAGATCGGTGTAACAACTCTCTCGACCATCGTTGTGCTAATATACAATTTACAAGCAAATCACAACCGTTTACCAAGATAGGAGGAGTCCGAATCTGTTGTGCTAATATACAATTTACAAGCAAATCACAACACATCACTACAAACGTATATATAGACTATGGTTGTGCTAATATACAATTTACAAGCAAATCACAACTTATATGCGACGATGTCTCCACTTTTTAGTGTTGTGCTAATATACAATTTACAAGCAAATCACAACATGTACGAATGATTGAACTCATCGACAACAGTTGTGCTAATATACAATTTACAAGCAAATCACAACATTACCGGTGTTATTGTCTTGGAATGCTACGTTGTGCTAATATACAATTTACAAGCAAATCACAACCTTTCATGGTTCAAATCAGGCACTGTCAATGTTGTGCTAATATACAATTTACAAGCAAATCACAACTTACGCTCTCTCGTTGCTGGAAATTGGATGGTTGTGCTAATATACAATTTACAAGCAAATCACAACTAATAGCCATAAGCAACGAGAAGAGATTCAGTTGTGCTAATATACAATTTACAAGCAAATCACAACGGAGACCTAAGAACGCCGTCAGGATTCAACGTTGTGCTAATATACAATTTACAAGCAAATCACAACCGGCCTCAGCTGATTGAGCCCCCCAAACAGGTTGTGCTAATATACAATTTACAAGCAAATCACAACGCCGCAACGTCGAGAAGTCCGACCTGACGTGTTGTGCTAATATACAATTTACAAGCAAATCACAACGACAATCCCATCTACCCCCCGCAGAACGTTGTTGTGCTAATATACAATTTACAAGCAAATCACAACTGTCCTTTTCCAATGTTCTCTTATTATTGTGTTGTGCTAATATACAATTTACAAGCAAATCACAACGAAAGGCTGTTCGCCGCCTCATTCTGGCTTGTTGTGCTAATATACAATTTACAAGCAAATCACAACGAGTAGTAGCAGGTGATGCCAGAGGAAAATGTTGTGCTAATATACAATTTACAAGCAAATCACAACTCCTTTCTGCCCAGTAGCGCCCGCCCTTTCGTTGTGCTAATATACAATTTACAAGCAAATCACAACGAAAGAAAACCAAACATCTCTATTTCTATAGTTGTGCTAATATACAATTTACAAGCAAATCACAACCAAGAAAGCAATGACATCGCCTTCTTCAAGGTTGTGCTAATATACAATTTACAAGCAAATCACAACTAATAAGGGTGGAGAGAAACATTGGAGAAGTTGTGCTAATATACAATTTACAAGCAAATCACAACACGTGCTGCAATCTGCGAGCATACTGCTCAGTTGTGCTAATATACAATTTACAAGCAAATCACAACCACAAACACCGTCGGGCGTTGAGTCGCTTCGTTGTGCTAATATACAATTTACAAGCAAATCACAACTGCTGACTTTGACAGCGTCGATTTAACAGGGTTGTGCTAATATACAATTTGAAAGTAAATCATAACAATATTCGTGTTGATAATGTTAGTAAAAAAGTTGTGCTAATATACAATTTGAAAGTAAATCATAACAAAATAAACAAAGTTATTTACTTTGTCAAGGTTGTGCTAATATACAATTTACAAGCAAATCATAACTGTTATATCAATTCGGTTACATCCTTTTACCAGACCCTTTGGATTTCCCGGATTTAAGAACTTTTAGAAAATAGTCTTTTATGTCAATATAAGGATTGTTCTTATAAAAGAAATCTTGATCTCCTTTTAGTTCATCGACAATATACTTACCGATACTCCCACTCCTTGAAACACCCGCAGAACAATGAATATAACATTGCTTTTTGTCTTTATTTGAAGAAATAAATTTGTTTAATCTGCGTGCTTGGCTAATTTTTAATGTTTTAGCTATTCCCGGAACATCCCTTTCTACATCATCAAATTCCAGAGTAAGATAATTTTTCTTATCTGAAAGAAGCTGATTATTTCCTGTATCAATTATTGAAATGAACATTAACGAAGTATAAGATTCAATATTCCTTTCGGTAAGTTTATTCTTTTTAAGAACTTGTTCAAATTCCGGTTTATTGAATACAAATACTTTTATTCCGGAGAAAGTTTTTTCAGTTTTTTCTTCTGTAATATCAACATCTTTCAACTTCTTTGATTTTATGATCTTTTCTAATTCTTCAATATCCTTTCTATCCTTAATTCGGTTGCTTGCCTTTTTATTAATTATTAAATCATCAAGATTTATAAAATCGACTTTTAAGTCTCTGTATCTGACTGATTTTCGTTTATTATGAGATTCGGAAAAATCCTTCAGACCATCAATAGAAGTCATCAGATCAATTCTGAGAGGCTCATTTCCTAGTTGAATAACCTTATCCGGATGAAGGAGATCTGAAGGTTCTATATCAAGAGACCCAAATCCAAATTTTTTAAGTACCTCTATCATTCTTGCCCCATTGTCTTCGGAAGGCTCAATCCAAATATCAAAATCCCCAGTGAACCTCATAAAACCATAATGCGCTACCGAATAACCCCCTACTACAAGATACCTGACATCTTCATCGTTTAATAACTCGATAAACTCTTTGAAATTCTTGTCTAATTCCATTTTTTGTTAAAACCTGATTCCTTAATATTTCTAATGCCTCAATACGTTCTTTTGGAGATTTATTTGCCCAATATTCAGTATCAAAACCGGAATCTTTTTTATCTACTATTCTTATTACTTTTTCCATTATACTAATCTAAAGTATCATCTCCGCTCCGTTGTGCTAATATACAATTTACAAGCAAATCACAACTTAGACTGTCAAATCACAAAAAATTATTGAATGAATAAAAATACGCCTTTAACTCTTTATAATCATTTTTCAATTTCTCTGACTGCCTCTCTTTTTCAAACAGCTGTTTGGTCTTTTCCGGCAGTTCCAAATTCGGATGAATAGCTTCATGCATCACATTCATGAATTTACTGTGGTGAGCCGTACCTAAGAAGATCCCCTCCTCTCCTTCTTGCAGTTGTTCATGCAACGCCTTATAAGCAATTGAGCTATGTGGATCCATCAGGTAGTTGTTTTGGTAGTAGCACGCTTGCATTACGTGCCGGGTACCTTCATCATCAAGCCGATACCCGGAAGTATCTCTCAGAATATTTTGGAGATCGTGATCATAAAGGGTCTCTAAGCGTGTAAAGTTGCTTGGTTTGCTCACATCCATCGCATTAGCTATTGTTTGAATCGTTTTATACGGCTCATAAACGCCACTCTCCAGGTAACGAGGTACAACATCGTTCGCATTGGATGCCGCAATGAATCGATGAATGGGCAATCCCATCTTTTTTGCGAGCATTCCGGAGGTCACATTCCCATAGTTCCCGGACGGGACACTGCATACGATCTTCTCATCCAATCCTCTCAACATGAAAGGTATGTAATAATAGATGGATTGTGGAAGCCACCTTGCAATGTTGATGGAGTTCGCAGAAGATAGCTTCATACGTTGGTTCAGGTTTTTATCCAGAAATGCCTGCTTCACCAGTGCCTGACAATCGTCAAAATCACCATCCACTTCCAATGCTTTAATGTTGCCGCCTAATGTGGTCATTTGCCGATCCTGAAGCGGTGTAACCTTCCCCGACGGGTACAATATGACGACATTAATTCCGGCTTGGTTAAAAAAACCTGAAGCCACTGCTCCACCTGTATCCCCCGAGGTAGCAACCAGAATAGTGGTTTCCTCATCTTCAGCTTCCTGAAAGTAAGAAAGTGTTCGTGCCAGGAATCGAGCCCCTACATCCTTGAATGCCATCGTCGGGCCGTGAAACAGTTCCAAGCAGTAAATATTTTCTTCCACCCTGACCAAAGGAATATCAAAAATGAACGTGTCTTCAATGATGGACTGTAGCTTCTCGGAAGGAATATCAGGTTCACTGAATAATGATAGCACATGATATGCTATCTCAGGTAAAGACCTATTATGCAGTGACTCAAGAAATTTTAAATCAAGTGAAGGTATCACTTCAGGAAAGTATAACCCATTATCGGCGGGCAGGCTTTTAATTACCGATTCCCGAAAAGAGGTTTTGTTAGCCCTGTCATTGGTACTGAAAAAGTTCATACGATCACTTTACAACCTTTCGTATCTATTTTAGAGGTGTAAATTTTGAAATGAAACCCTGCATTTTCATAAAGTGATTTTACCTCACAGGCCATTTTTTTTGGTCCTGAGTCGTCCGAAAAAAATGAGAACATACTGGGACCGGATCCGGAGATATTAAAACCCACGCTGCCCGACTTTTCAGCAATACTTTTAACATCGCTATACAACGGAATAAATGATTTTCTCACAGGCTCGGCAATATGATCTTCAATGGCTCTTTTCAAAAGTGCCATATCATTTGTATTCAGTGCCTGTACCAGGGCTGCTGTGTTGGCCCATTGATTACGAGCCGTAAGAATAGAGACCTCCTTTGGTAATAATCCCTTCGATTCTATGGTCTTCACCTGAACATCGGGGAAAACAATCAATACTTTCAAATCCGATGACACTTTCACTTCAAAAAAATCAAGCGGATCGTATCCTCTAATTACCTGGAATCCCCCCAGCAGAGAGGGTGCTACATTATCTGCGTGGTAGCATCCGGATGCAAAAGCCTCTCCTTCCAATGCAAATGGTAATAGTTCAGTCTTTGAAAAAGGGGTACCCAGCAATTCGTTAGCTGCAAAAACAGCCCCTGCCGCACTACTGGCACTTGAACCTAGCCCGCTGCCGGGTTTAAAATGCTTAATGATACTGACATCAAAGCCCTGGTCAGAATTCAAAGCATTTAACAGTGCTTTGATGGCTATTGTAGCAACGTTTTGCTCCGGATCGCTGCTGAGTGCTGCACCCACTGTTTCTTTAATCATTAGCAGGGAGTCCGTTCGTTTGGAAAGAATTAATTCCTCACCCACTGAATCAATAGCAAACCCCATTGTATCGTAGCCGCATCCAACGTTGGCAACCGAAGCAGGTGCATATACTTTTACGCTTTCCATTTTTTAAGCATCAGACTGCGAAATACGTAATACATCCGCAAAGATACCGGATGCAGTAACCTCAGCCCCTGCTCCTGCACCCTTTATCACCAAAGGCTGCTCTTTGTATCTGTCTGTATATAAAAGTACTATATTGTCTTTGCCTTCCAGATTGTAGAACGGGTGCGAACCGGGAACCTCCTGTAAAGACACACTCCCTTTTCCGTCTTCATAAGAAGCCACTATCTTAAGTCGTGCCCTGTTTGCAGTTGCTTGCTTGTAAAGTGCTTTAAAATAACTCTCCTCTTTCCCTACTTTGTCATAAAAGTCCTCCAAATCAATACTACCTCCGCAAGATTCAGGCAGGAAGGAGTCCATGACTATCTCTTCCATTTCCATGGTGTATCCACTTTCCCGAATCAAAATTAAAAGCTTACGCCTCACGTCCTCACCGGAAATATCCAATCGAGGATCAGGCTCCGTATACCCCAGTTCCTTTGCTTCTCTTATCACCTCTACGAAAGATCCGGAACCATCATATTCATTAAAAAGAAAGTTAAGCGTTCCGGATAAAACAGCTTCCAATTTGATAATACGATCTCCGCTTCTTACCAGATCATTGAGTGTTGAGAGTATCGGAAGGCCGGCACATACATTTGTTTCAATCAGAAACTGGCTTTTGAATTTTCTGGCTGTGTGTTTCAGGTTGAAGTACTCCTCATACGACTCTGTCGCTGCGATTTTATTCGGACTGACAACCGAAATGCTCTGCCTTAAAATATGCGTGTATAACCCTGCTATTTCCGATGAGGCCGTAATATCAATAAAGATAGAACTTCTGTAGTTAAAGGCTATCATCTCTTGCACAAAAGCATCTTTTTCAAAAGGATTGCCTTCTTGTAGATGCTTATCCCATTTGGAAAGAGGAATCCCGTCTTTCTTAAATGCCATTTTACGAGAGTTGGCAACACCTATGACTTTGATATTGAGGTGATGCTGTTCTTTAAGGAAAGAAAACTGTTTGGTGAGCTGATTAAGGAAGGCTTTTCCCACATTTCCCGTCCCAATGATGAAGAGATTGACACGTTTCATTTGGGATAGAAAGAAACTCTCGTGCAGTACATTCAACGCCTTATTGAGGTCACTTTGAGGGATGATTGCTGAAATATTTCGCTCTGAGGATCCCTGAGAAATAGCTTTAATACTTATTCCATTCTTACCCAACACATTGAACATGGTACCACTTACTCCAATTTGATCTTTCATATTGGATCCAATCAAAGCCAGCAGTGAATATCCTTTTTCAACGATTTCAGAGCTCACCATTTCATTTTCCTGATCATTATTGAGTGCTGTTTTTAGCTTTTCATAGGCATTCTCAGCGTCGTCAAATTTGAATCCAAGGGTAATTGTTTGTGCCGCATTGCTATGGGTTATAAAAACCGGAACAATTTGATTGTCAGATAATGATTTGAAAACCCGAGGGAAAAAATCAATCTTATGCTTTGACCTACCTCCGCTCAAAGACATAATCACCACATCATCAATACTTGAAATCCCTTTAATTAATTGGTTGTCTAACGGTTTATCAGATATGAGTGTACCTGTTTTTCCCGGATTAAATGTATTCTTGACATTGACTTGTATTCCTTTTTTGAAAACAGGTGCGATGCTTTGCGTATGAATAACCTTAGCTCCAAAGTAGGACAACTCCAACACCTCATCATAAGAGACTTGATCCAACGTTCTTGACCGTCTTACCCTCCGAGGGTCTGCGGTCATAATGCCATCAACATCTGTCCAAATCTCAAGGATGTCTGCATCTAAAGCCGCTGCAATAATAGAGGCAGTAAAGTCAGAACCTCCCCTCCCTAAGGTAGTAATTTCTCCGCTCTCAGTTGCAGCAATAAATCCGGGAAATACATTTACATCTACAAATGCTGTTTTAGACTGATTAATTCGCTCATTTGTTATATCAAAATTCACACATGCATCCCCAAAATTATTATCGGTTACGATGAGTTCTCTTGAATCAAATCGTTTTGCGTTGATCCCTTTTTTTTGAAGAAAAGAGGTCATAATGAGTGAAGATATAAGTTCCCCGGATCCTAAAATAAAATCAAGACTTTTCTTAGTGAGTTCTTTTAGAAGAAAGATACCTTCACACACTCTCCTAAGCTGAATAAATACATTAACAATTTCCTTTGATTGATATTGAACTGACAAATCACTGCAAAGAGTTTCATGCATGTTTTGTAAATTATCAATCATTTCCTTGTACCTTTCATCTCCCTTCTCTGCCTTTGAGGCAATCTCCTGTAATTGATCGGTAGTGTTGCCTGATGCAGAAACAACCACGCCTACTATCGAATTATTTGACTCGATAATGTTTTTAACGCTTTGAAAAGTCCCTTCATCTGCCAGGGAGGTTCCTCCAAACTTTAGTATTTTCATATTTTAGTCATAAAAAACGCCATCTTTTATCCGGATGGCGTCTCTTGTTATTTATTTTAACAGCACGACTACCACTTTGGTTTACGGGCAATCCCTGTAATGGTAATAATGATGCTTAATGTCCTCATTTGCACGCAAAAGTAGAAGGAGTTATCATTAATCAAAACTTTTAGTGGAGATAATTAGCAGGCCCTTTGCGAAACCCGCATCTCAGCCCACCGCTTCCGTTACTTAACCTCATTTATGCACAGCAAACTGCGGTTTTAAATTTTGAAAGCCTTGATCCGGACTAAAAATCGGGTTTCCGATAGGATTTTTACTTCTTCACAAACTTCAGCAAACGCCCGTCCGGCAACTGAACAAGGTACAGGCCGCTTTGCAGGGAGGCTGCATCCATCTTTGTATTTGTGGTACTTTTCAGTACTAACTCTCCGCCCACGCTCATGATGCGGATCGGGCTTTCCACGGGAGACTGCACCTCCACGTAACGACCCGAAGGATTGGGGAAGACCACTGCTTCCAACGCATCGTCCCTTACACCCAAAGGCTCGTTCTCCTCCGGTGCGGACGGACAGTCTGTAATCGTCACCTCCTGCGTTTGTTCGGACGCATTGCCGGCATCGTCGGTGTATACCCACGTGATAGTAGTGGTGCCTGCCTGAATGGGGAAGTTGGTATCGTCTTTGACAGCCACGTTGACCGTTCCTCCACAGTTGTCCGAAGGGGCATCAGGTTTAGTCAGGTCAATTGCAGCAGCAATCTGGCATTGTGCGGTAATGGCATCCAAGGTGCCTGTAACTGTCGGGGGCATGGTGTCTTGTATGGTCACTTCTTGCGTTTGCATGACGGTGTTCCCCGCCGTGTCTTCATAAGTCCAAGTGATGGTTTGGCTTTCCATAAGGGGAAAGGAGGCATCTGTGGTAGCAGTTATCT
>JACONI010000041.1 GCA_014323825.1 Ekhidna sp.
CTCTTATATCATTCATCCACAATGCCCTTTTTTCGGTAAAGCGGCACGTTGGGCATTCAAAAAAGAAATTTTTTGCAATAGGGACGGACCGATCAATAAAAATGCTTGCGGATCGCCCTGTAACGACCGCTGAACGCTCTGCAAAGACCGCTCGGTGCTCAACAATAACCGCTCGGCGCTTAATAATAACCGCTCGATGCTCAACAATAACTGCTCGGCGCTCAACAATAACCGCTCGGCGCTTAACAATGACTGCTCGGCGCTCAACAATAACCGCTCGGTGCTCAACAATAACCGCTCGGCGCTTAATAATAACCGCTCGATGCTCAACAATAACTACTCGGCGCTCAACAATAACCGCTCGGTGCTCAACAATAATCGCTCGGCGCTCAACAATAACCGCTCGGTGCTCAACAAAGACCGCTGAACGCTCTGCAAGAACCAATGTACCTCTGGGATTTGGCACTAAATGAAAGCCCAAAAAACAGGATGGATAAACCAAAGAGTTTACCGCAGCGGATATTCCGTTTTTGATGAGAAAAGTCAAGTACCCTGTAGCAAAACTCATAAAAGTTATGATTTACATCCCACATCTCAAGTGATTTAGGCTGAAATAATTAAACATGCACCCTTTTATTCGTAAACACGCACAACAAGTTAATCAGCGGGTCACTTCATTGCCAGCCAATGCTCCGGATTTAGTTTGGTAGTTCCTTTGTACACTTGGAATTCTAACTCAGTAACTCCATCTTGGTCGGTATAAACTTCCCCAATAATATCGCCGACTTTTACTTTCCGGCCTTTCTTCACGTTTATAGATTTCAAACGTGCATATACCGTCAGATAGCTACCATGACGGATTAAAACAAAGTTATTTTTACCTGGAATTACGCCCGTCATCGTAACTTCTCCGTCGAAAACAGCCCTCACTTTAGAGTCTCTTTCGGTTTGGATGCCAACGCCATCATTTACAATTTTAATTCGTTTGAGGACGGGATGTTTCTGAGTACCAAATTTTGAAGCGATAAAACCGGAACTCACGGGCCATGTCAGCGTATTTTTTTTTGATTCAAAGAGTCTTGTCAACTCAGCCGTACTTGCAATTTCAGCTGTTGACGCATTCGCATCTTTGACCTCTTCAGCTTCAATGGTATTTGCTATCAGCGCATTCAGTCGTTTGTTTGCAGCTTTTCGATATTCAAGGTCTCTTCTAAGCTCGCGTTCCTTTTTGGATAACTGAGCGACTAGTTGTGATTGTTTCTTTTTTGAATTAGCGAGTTTCCTGCTTTCTCTTACCTGTTGACTGAGGAGTTTCTGCTGCTCTGCTCTTTTTGTTTCAACCCTGCTCCGTTGTTCATTTAGCTCCTTAGTAACCACTTCAATTTGCTCAGCCTGAAGCCGTCTTGCGTCTGCATATTGCTCCAGATATTTCAATCTCTGAAGAAGTTGATTAAAATCTTTAGCTGAGAAAAGAAACATCAGTCTGCTATTTCCCCGACTGGATTTATAGGTAGCGTATATCTGGTCAGCATATTCTTCTTTTAGCTGTCTCAAGTCGTTTTGAAGCGCATTAACCACGGCAGATAAATCACTTATTTCACCATCCAATAAACTGATTTCAGAGCCTATCGACCTAATCAATAACTCTCGTGCATTGATCTGTTGATTTAATGCCCGAAGCTGCCCTAATGTAACTTGCTTTTGATCTGATGTTTCCGATAAAATCCGTTCAGCTTCAGCAATCTTTTTTAAATTTTCTCTTTTCTCACTTTCAAGCTGGGTCTTCGTTTTTTGAGCAGAGGTTGACAGCGCAAGCAATAAAAAAGAAATGATAAAAATGTGTATGCTAATTCCTTTCATATTTGTCCGAAACCGAGTAAGGAAATTTAAGCGGCTCGGATTTAATCTGCATCCTGTTGTAACTGATATTAATTTCCGTGTTTGACTTTTTTTCAACGTCATAGTCGATTATTGCACTGATTTCATTTGGAAAGATCTGATCTTCAACCAAAATAAAATCACTGTAATTTACCGAAATCGTATTTTTTGTCACTTCGTCCAGCACTGTCACTCTTTCTAAATTCATTGTCCCGGAGCTGATGAAGTTAGTAAATGAATAAGCCCCTTTTGATACTACATAACTATAATAATTTTCATTCTTTTTAATCTTCTGCCTTTTGTATGGCTCAAAAAGAATTCCAAGCAAGACGGACTGAATCATATTAAAATTGAACTCAAAATCATATTGGTCGGAAAGCTCTTCAAAAGTGTATTCATAATGCCGTTTATTGAGTCTGTCAAGGACTCTTACATTTTCATCATCTATAAAGACCCTGGCTGCTTCGATGCCAAGACCGGAAATAGATACCCAAATGATGCTATCCTTTTGGAACCGGAAGTTAGCGGTTGCAGCCACTCGGTTTTCTCCATTATCAAATCTGAATTTGGCTTTGGCAGACATGAACTTAAAGTCCGGGTTTATAACTTCCAGTTTATCTCTCATTGCAAATACTGCCCCCGTTTTTCTATTACATGCGGACAAGATAACTCCGGGTATAAGGAGCCAAAAAAGCAGTTTATTCATATAACTTTCGCTCTGCAATTTTTTTGTCAATCAACTCCGAAGTACCTCCCGCTTCTTTTGCTCTTTCCCATTGCTTAAGTGCTTCTTCAGTCTGCCCCAGTTGGAAAAGAACATCACCGAAATGTTCAATAATGGTGCCATTTTCATCTAAAGTTGCTGCTTTTTCCAGATATTTTCTTGATTTTTCAAAATCTCCTCTCATGTAAAGCACCCATCCGTGAGTATCTAGATACGTAGGGTTATCAGGATGTTGATTTATTAATTGAGTCGACATTTCGAGGGCTCTATCAAGGTTTTTCCCCTCCAAAGAAAGGAAATAACTATAGTTGTTTAAGACATGATCATTTTTAAAATCGTTCAAAAGTGCATTATCATAGGCCTTGTATGATTTTTCGTTCTCTTCCAATCCGTTATATGCGTCTCCCAATTGGCCGTAGAAAACTGTGAGGAGGTTAGGATCCACAGTATACTTTTTACCCGTATCAAGCATTTTAACGGCCTTTTTGAATTCTTTCCTGATTAAAAACCCTGTTCCTGCAAAATAGTACAACAATGCCTGGTTCGGAAAGTATTCCAGGGCTTCCTGTGAATGGACGATCATACTATCCGTTTGATTTAACTCCCCTTCAATGTTTAGTATGTCTTGCCAGACGGAAAAGTTTGCAGGTTTCAAACGAACGGCTTTTAAGTAGTAATTTAGAGATTGCTGCTTTTCCCCATCACCATAAAGCATATCTGCTGCAAATACCTGAGCCTTGTATTCTTCTGCGTATTCCTCAGCAAGCCCCAAGGTTAGTTTTGTAAGTCTTGCTCTCTCCGGCTGAGAAGTTGATGCCAGAAAATAGCTTGATAAGATTTGAAACTTAGACTCAAAATCAATCGTTGGAGATTCAAAAGCTTCTTTAAGCAGTTCCATTGAATTTTCATAGTTACCCCTCCTCCACTCAACCTCACTTTTTAAAAGTGTGACCTTTGAGGATACAGGTTCCAATAATTGATATTCCACTATTTCACCCGAAGCCTCTTCCAACCTTCTGTTTTGAATCAAGAAGCTAATAAGTTCAATTCGATAGGAGGATTCGTTAGGGTATGCGGCGATTAATTTTTTATACTCCCTGACAATATTATCAGGCTTGCCCTCTTTCATGTAGATACGCTGCTTTTCCCGAACGATTTCTTCTTTAACTCCGAGTTCATTTTCGATTTTGTCAAAAACAGCAAACAGTTCTTCAGTCTTCCCGGTCAATTGATATAATTCTGCCAGTTCATACAAGGCATTTTCTTCTGAAGGATATAATTCCAGCAATTGTTCATAAGTCTTTGCAGCCTCAACATCAAAACCTACCGACTGATAAATTCGAGCTAATAAAAGACGATAATATTTATTTTCGGGATGCAGTTCTATCGCCTTTAACCCGTATGGGATCGCTTTTTGGCCTTCTCCACTTTTTGTAAGTACCTGAGCGATTTTAAAATTGATTGCAGCACTCCTTGAATTCATCTCAAGGGCTACGGTGAAACCATTCAAAGCTTTTGCAAAATTCTCAAGAATCAATTGCTTCTCAGCATCAATAAGCATTGCCTCTAACTTCAATGAATCACCCTGATTTTCAGGGATTACGGACTTCTTTTTTTCTCTCTTTTGAGAAAAAGAGCTAATGCTAAGAAAGATAATTACCAGGATTCCAAAAAAGCGCATCTGTTTACCATTCACTATAATCTCCCAAACTTACAGATTTTGGGCGGCCTTTTAACTTAACGTAATTTCCGATCATTGAGTTTAGCAAATCAACGTTATCTAAAGTGGTGTTATTTTGGATTAAACTCTCCGAAATAGTAGAGTTCAGAACTTTACATGCCTCTCCAATGGAGACATTAGGTCCGATTCTTGACCCTTTGATGACTGCATGAGCTCCAATAAAAACCGGCTCAATAATTTCCGAATCTTCAATCCGAGCGGAAGAATCTTTAAGTTCCTGTCCATTCAGAAAACCCAAATAGCGACTATTGGATATCACCGTAATATTTTTGTTTCCGCAATCAAGCCATTCATCTACATTCCCTGTCGTAAATTTTGTTCCTTTATTTTTCAGGTTCTCAAGTGCCATCGTAAGCTGAAATTCACCTCCACCCCGAATATCATTTTCAATGAGGTGGTTTAATTCTCCTTTGAGTTCCTCCCCTTTCTTAAAGTAATAAATCCCAATGATCGCCTGACTTGAAATAAATTCTTTCGGTTTCTCTATAAAATCAGTAATAACTCCCTGATGGTTGGTTTTCACCACTCCAAAAGTGCTTGGATCTTCTACCCGTTTTGTCCAGATAATTCCATCATCTTCGGAATTCAGTTTAAAATCTGCACGAAAAAGTGTATCAGAGAAGGCTACGGTTACCTTACCTTCTAATATTTCATTAGCACATGCGACAGCTTGAGCGGTGCCTTCGGCAATTTCTTGGGGATAAAATTTAGGTTCTGCACCAATAGCCTCAGCAATCTCTATTAACCGGTTCAAGATTTCTTTTTCAAAATCTCTAATCACAAAGCCAATTTTTTCAATCTTTTCGGGAGAAACCTTTGCAAGGTCTTCCACAAGCCGTTGGACCATTGGCTTACCTGCGATTGGGATGAGCGGCTTAGGAACTGTAAGGGTGTGAGGCCGTAAACGTTTCCCTTTACCGGCCATTGGAATAATAAGATTCATATAAACTTCAGAACTTAATTTGCATTAAGCTCTTCCTTTCGGTAAGAAAAGCCAAAGTTAGAAATATGAGAATCATAAAGATACTTAAAAGAAAAGAAGCACCAATTGTTTCGTTCAACAATACACCAATTCCCGCTAATAAAATATAGCCTATAATTTTCAGGACACTGTATGGAACAGGATAGTACTTTCTCCCCCAGGAATAAGAAATAACCACCATTAGCAGATAGCTGAAAAACGTTGCGTATGCACTTCCCATATACCCGTAAGTTGGAATTAGTATCCAATTCAAGAAGAAAGTGGATGCAGCTCCAATTAAACTAATATATGCTCCATAAAGCGTATGGTCAGTAAGCTTATACCAAAGTGAAAGGTTATAGAAAATACCTAAAAACATTCCGCCTCCTAACAACCACGGGACGGAATCTAAAGCGATCAAGTAGCTTTCCTGCCGAAGGAAGATCGGAGCGTAATAAGGCATAAACAAACACAAAACTAACCAAAAAAAAGAAGTAAACAGCACGAAATAAGTCATCACCTTACTAAAGACACGTGGGGAATTTTTATCTCTTGCTTTGGTAAAAAAGAAGGGTTCAAATGCGTATCTAAATGCCTGAATAGCTAAAGTCATAAAAACAGATAATTTGTAACATGCTCCAAATATTCCTAGTATTTCCAGATTTGAATACTCCGGGTAGAATCCTTCCGGGAGTCGGTGTTTTAGCATAGCTCTACTGAGCATTTCATTTGTGACCCCCGCAAATCCAATGATCAAAACAGGCCATGCATAGGTCATCATTCTTGACCACTCAACGCTATCAAATTTCAATTTGACCGTTCTCCAAGTAGGAATGAAGAATATCAAGTAAAGGGCATTAGCGATTAGATTGGATACAAAGACATATCCAATCCCAAGTTCAGGTTCATAAATGGTAGATAAAAAGTGCTCCGGATTCTTTGCCAGAACCCGGGGACAGAAAACAATAAAAAAAAGATTAAGTAGAATGTTGATCCCAATATTCGAAAGCTTGAAAACTGCAAACTTTACCACTTTATCATCCTCCCGAAGTTTAGCAAATGGAACGGCTACAATCGCATCAATAGCAACTATTAAGGCCAGCCATCTTATATAATCTCCTCTTTCAGGATAATCCAGAAACATAACAATAGAATCGGAAGCCATCCAAAGAATTCCGGAGAGTACCAGGGAACTAACTAATATACTGGTAAAGGCAACATGAAAAATATTATCCCCGTCCTTTGAAAAACGGAAATAAGTTGTCTCTAACCCATAAACATACAATATGTTCAGAAACGCTGCGTAAGCATAAAGTTCAGTAAGAACCCCGTACTCACCGGACGCAAATACTGTAGTATAGAGAGGAACCAGCAGATAGTTAAGCAAACGCCCTAAAATGCTGCTAAGTCCATAAACCGCCGTTTGTCTTACTAATTTTTTAAGAAGATACAAAGATTATTTGCCTTTAAAATTAGCCGGTCTTTTTTCTAAAAAAGCCGAAACTCCCTCTTTGAAATCTTGTGTATTAAAGCATGCTGCAAATCCATCTGCCTCAGTTTGGTAACCATTAATTCCATTCTTAAAGTGGGCATTTACAGCATCAATGACTAAACCAATTGCTATGGGTGCTTTCTTCATGATTTTAGATAGTATTTCAACTGCCTTTGTATGTGCAGTTTGTTTATCAGCTTCCACATAATTTACAAGTCCCCAATCCAAGGCCTGACCGGCAGAAATCATATCAGCACTCATCAGGTATTCAAAAGCCTTTCCTTTGCCAATCAACTGGGTTAATCTTTGTGTCCCTCCGTATCCCGGTATCAAACCCAGATTTACTTCCGGTTGACCAAACTTTGCTCCTTCAACTGCTATTCGTATATGAGCTGCCATTGCAAGCTCACAACCTCCACCCAAAGCGAAACCATTGATAATCGCTACTACTGGCGTGTGGCTGTTTTCAATGGATTGAAAAATCTCCTGACCTTCTTCAGCCAATCTTCGAGCCCTCATTTCATTGATTGCTGTAAACGCTGAAATATCTGCACCGGCCACAAAAGCCTTTTCACCTGCTCCCGTTAAAATAACCCCTTGAATTTCCTTTGAATTATCTTGAACATATTGAAAAATTTCTTTTAACTCAAACATTGTCTCTCTATTGAGTGCATTGAGTTTGTTTTCACGATTAATGGTGACGGTTAGAATTCCTTCTGTTAAGTCTGTTGCCAGATTGATGTAAGATTTCATACGATAGAATTGGTTTTTGAACCCGCAAGAAAGTGCAAAAGTTGATTAATTGAAAACAATTGACTCCTTTAGACCGGTAATCATTTTTTCAACAAGTTCTTTCAAATCGTATTGGTGGTGCCAACCCCAATCTTGCCTTGCAGCACTATCATCCACACTGTCAGGCCAGCTGTCAGCGATTTTCTGCCTAAAATCAGGTGCATACTCTATTTCAAAATCGGGATAATGTTTTCTGATCTCGGAAGTAATTACAGCCGGTGTAAAACTTGTCGCTGCCAGGTTGTAAGAACTTCTGATCCTGACATTTTCCGCCGGAGTTTCCATCAGACCGATGGTGGCTTTCACGGCATCATCCATGTGCATCATCGGAAGCATAGCATCCCGGGATAAGAAACATTCATATTTCTCCTCAGCAATTGCTTTATGAAATATATCTACCGCATAATCTGTGGTGCCGCCACCCGCCATAGCTTTATGTCCAATTAAACCCGGGTATCTCAAACTTCTTACATCTACACCATACTTCTCAAAGTAATATTCACACCACCTTTCTCCCGCCTGCTTACTGATTCCGTAAATCGTATTCGGGTTCATCACTGTATTTTGTGGTGTATTAACCTTGGGAGTATCAGGGCCAAATACTGCGATTGAACTCGGCCAATAAATTTTTTCAAGTTGATCTTTTCCGGCTTCTAATACCGTAAGTAAGCTTTCCATATTCAGTTTCCAGGCAAACCGCGGATCCTGCTCACTCTTAGCAGAAAGAACTGCCGCCAGATGATAGACCTCTTTGATCCCGTAATTATCTATCAATTCATTAAACCTTGATGGGTGCATGATATCTAGCTGCTCATAAGGACCGTCCCCAATAAACTTAACAGGCTCACTCCTTAAGTCGGTAGCCAGGACATTATCATCGCCTTTTAATGTCCTTAACTTAAGCGTTAACTCAGTGCCAAGCTGCCCACAAGCTCCGATAATCAAAATTTTACTCATCGGGTGAATGTTAGTTTGGAAAGGCAAATTTACAGCGTCTAAATTTCTTGCCCTTCTTAATTTAAAGCTTCCGTTAAATTTGTCATTTATGGATTTTCATGATTATTTAAGGAGTAAGAAAATTGATCCTGAAATTTTCAAAAAGTTAGCTGAAGAACAGTACTGTGAATGGGAAATCATCTTTAACCGGATACACCCCGAAAGTTTCACGCAACAAAAACTCTTTTTGATCAATCAGGTTCGAAGAAAATATCATCTAAAAGAAATTTCACAAGAAAAGAAGGCAACTGCCCCAAAAACAATCGGATCCGAAATAAAAATATTAAACCCAAAGACTAACTAAGATGTATACCTCACTTAAAACGAGATTAGATCAGGAAATAGCTAAAACAAAAGAGGCAGGCCTCTATAAAAAAGAGCGAATCATTGCATCTCCTCAGGGAGCAGATATTTCCTTGACAGATGGAAGTGAAGTGATCAATTTATGTGCTAATAATTACTTAGGTCTATCCTCACATCCCGAAGTTGTAGAAGCAGCAAAGGCTGCAATGGACTCCCATGGATTTGGCATGTCTTCCGTGAGATTTATTTGTGGTACTCAAGACATCCATAAAGAACTGGAGGAAAAGATTTCCCGGTTTTTAGGGACTGAGGACACCATTCTTTATGCAGCCGCTTTTGATGCAAATGGTGGTATTTTTGAACCTTTGCTAGGCTTAGAGGATGCCATCATTTCGGATTCACTTAATCACGCATCAATCATTGACGGGGTACGGTTGTGCAAAGCAAAACGCTTTCGTTACAAAAATAATGATATGGCAGATTTGGAAGAACAGCTAAAAGTTGCTAAAGATGCCAAAGTAAAAATCATCGTAACCGATGGTGTGTTCTCTATGGATGGAACCATTGCACAACTTGATAAAATATGTGATCTGGCTGACCGATACGATGCCTTGGTGATGACGGATGAATGCCACTCCACAGGTTTTATTGGCAAAACAGGACGTGGTGTTCATGAATACAGAAACTGTATGGACAGAGTAGATATCATTACCGGAACTCTCGGAAAAGCGCTAGGCGGAGCCTCCGGTGGATTTACTTCAGGCAAAAAAGAAATCATTGATATACTTCGCCAGCGATCAAGGCCGTACTTGTTCTCAAACACATTAGCCCCATCAATTGTGGGTGCATCTATTGCGGTGATAGATATGCTAAGTGAAACCACAAAACTGAGAGACAAACTGGAAGAAAATACCAAATACTTCCGAGCAAAAATGACAAAAGCCGGTTTTGATGTTAAAACAGGCGAACACCCAATTGTCCCGGTCATGCTGTATGATGCCAAACTATCCCAACAAATGGCCGATAAGCTATTAGAAAAGGGAATCTATGTGATTGGTTTTTATCATCCGGTGGTTCCAAAAGAGGAGGCGAGAATTCGAGTTCAAATTTCTGCGGTACACGAGAAAAAGCACCTCAATAAGGCTGTCAATGCTTTTACCGAAGTAGGAAAAGAACTTGGAGTGGTTTAAACCATTTCTTCTTTTATTTCAGGGATAATCTCTGCTTTTTCTACTTCCCTCTTTTCTTTCTTGATGTACTTAGGCTCATTAAGATATTCATTGATCTGCTTTCTCAACTCTTGGGCTGAGATGTTATGATTGATATTTCCATTCTGCATAGTTGAAATTTGTCCTGTTTCTTCCGAAACTACAATGACTAATGTCTCCGTATTTTCAGACATTCCAAGTCCTGCTCTGTGCCTTAGTCCATACTGAGCACCCGGTTCTTGTTCTGTAACAGGGAGGATACACCTGGCCGCTACGATACGGTTTTTATATATCAAAACAGCACCATCGTGAAGGGGACTGTATTTATTAAAAATCGCCAAAAGTAATCTCTTCGAAAGCAATGAATCCACTTCATCTCCTGACTCTGCATAAAATTTTAAAGGAGAGTTGTCTGATAGAACCATAAGGGCTCCGGTACCGGAACCGGCCAAAGACTTTACGGCTTCAATAATAGACGTAATACTAAATCTTTGATTACGGTTGTTCTGAGACCAGAATCGTATGTTTTTTATCAACTTTCCTTCTTCAAAAATATTAGTACGTCCAAGCAGAAGTAGAAATTTACGAATTTCTTGCTGAAATAAGATAATAGCAGCTAAAACTCCAACACCCATAAATTGACCAAGGATTGCACTCAGCAACTCCATCTGAAGTGCATTAACCACCAAATACAGTAGATATAACAAAAGAAAGCCCACAAAGACCTTGATGGCCACACTTCCTCTCATCAGTTTGTAGACCTGAGTTAGCAACACTGACACTAATAAGATATCCAGGATATCTTTAAATCCTATCTCTAAAAATCCTATTTTGAATAAAAATATCACTTCAACCGCTCTAACAATTTTATGGCTTGAACTGCCTCTCTTACATCATGTACACGAAGAATGCCTACACCCTTAAATAAAGCCAAAGTATTTAGTACTGTAGTTCCGTTTAAAGCCTCATCAGCAGTCAGATCAAGTGTTTGATAGATCATTGACTTTCGAGACACCCCAACCAGCATTGGTCTGTCTAACCATTGAAGATACTCCAAATGCTTCAACAAGTGAAAACTTTGTGCCACTCCCTTCGCAAATCCAAACCCTACATCTAATATGACATCCTTTATGCCAAATTCGTTGGAATTCCTTAAAATTTTTGAAAAATATTTTGAAACTTCTATCAAAATATCTTCATAATCAGTAAGTATTTTCATGGTTTGAGGGGTGCCTCTCATGTGCATCGCAATGTATGGCACTTTCAGTTTTGCTACGGTTGGCAGCATCTTTCCGTCAAGATGCCCACCGGATATATCGTTCACAATGCCTGCGCCCTCTCCAACCGCTTTTGCAGCGACCTCAGACCTGAATGTATCAATGGAAATAATCGCTTTTGGAAATTCAGTCTTCAGAAGCCTGATGGGCTTTAGAACTCTCTCCAACTCTTGCTCAACGGAAATATCATCTGCTCCCGGTCTGGAAGAGTACCCTCCAACATCAAGAAATGCGGCTCCCTCCGAAAGCATCCTTTCTCCCGCTTTAAGAATTTCATTCAGTGCCTGTTTTCTACTTCCGGGGAAAAATGAGTCCGGAGTAACATTAATAATGCCCATCACTTTTGGCTGTGAAAGGTCTATCAACTCTCCATCGCAATTGATTGTATGATTGAGGTTCAATGGATTAGTTTTGCCAAGAGTGTAAAATTACATGAGAGTACAAACAGAGCAACAATACTCCGAGATCATTTCCGAGTGTAAAGAGATTTTTAAAAAGAAAACGAAAGATTACGGAACCGCATGGAGGATATTAAGGCTTCCCTCCATAACAGATCAGATTTTTATTAAAGCGCAGCGCATCAGGTCTGTACAGGAAAAAGGAGAAAGTAAGGTGGAAGAGGATATTCAAAACGAATTTATCGGCATCATTAATTATTGCATCATTGCTATCATACAAATGCAATGCTTAGAATCTGAAGAAATGGAAATTCCGTTTGCAACCTTAGCACCTATGTATGATAAAGTTACAAATGATACTATGAGCTTACTTACAGCTAAAAATCATGACTATGATGAGGCTTGGAAGGATATTAGAGTCAGTTCAATGACAGATATTATTCTGATGAAACTCATGCGAGTGAAACAAATTGAAGACAATGCCGGTAAAACCCTGATCTCGGAAGGAATTGATGCTAACTATCAGGACATGATCAATTATTCGGTTTTCTGTTTAATAAAAATGAAAAGCAAATGAAAATTATAAAGGATTTTGCAAGGTATGCCGTTGGTGCATTATTTATATTCTCGGGGATCATCAAGGTAAATGATCCGGTAGGGACACAAATCAAACTGACCGAATACTTTGAAGTTTTTGCTTCGGACATTACTCCGTTTTTTGAATGGTTTGTTCCGGTGGCACTTTTCCTAAGTGTCTTTCTCTCGGTGTTGGAAGTAGTGCTCGGGGTGGCACTTATTATCGGATATCGAATGAAAATCACTGCATGGATACTCCTTGCAATGATTGTTTTTTTTACGTTTCTAACCTTTTACTCGGCTTATTTTAATAAGGTGACAGATTGCGGCTGCTTCGGAGACGCAATCAAGCTGACACCATGGGAATCTTTTTATAAAGACATCATTTTGCTTGTGTTGACAGGATTTATTTTTTGGCAAAAAAACAACTACACTCCAATCTTTAAAGACCGGTTCAAAGGCTATTTCGGTGAGATAAAAGTCATAGGAGTCACTGTTTTTATGACTGCTATTGCAATATACGCCATCAATCATTTGCCGTTCATTGACTTCAGAACTTACAAGGTCGGAAACTACCTCCCCGCACTGATGCAGGATTCCGAACCTTTGAAGTATATCTACACGATGGAAAAGGATGGAGAAACTTTCGAGTTTGAAACCTATCCGAGTGAAGGCGGCTACACTTATGTTGATGCCCGATTGATAAACCCCGAAGCTGCCGCTAAGATCACTGACCTCAACGTATGGGAAGGCGATAATGACTACACCGAAGAGCTTCTTACCGGAAATAAATTGATCATCATTGTTCATCAGGTTGAAAAAGCTTCCGCAAAAAAGATGGATCGAATACGTAATCTCACTTTCCAAAATCCAAACTTTGAAACCCGGATACTGACCTCATCGGGATACGAAACATTCGAAGTATTTCGTCATAAGTACCAGCTAGGCGCTCCTTATTACTTCGCAGATGCGACCGTACTAAAGACAATGGTGAGGTCGAACCCCGGTATTTTGCTGCTTAGTGACGGAAAAATTTTAGCCAAGTGGCACTACAATGACACTCCTCTGACGGATGATGTAGTTGAAATCCTGAATCGTAAATGAGTCAAAAGGTTTTTCTTGTAGGGCTGCCGGGAGCCGGAAAGACAACCCTGGGCATACAGTTGGCAGACCATCTGGGCATACCGTTTGTTGATCTTGATTTGGAAATAGAAAAGCACGCTAAACAATCCATTCGATCCATCTTCTCAGAAAAAAGTGAAGCATATTTCCGACGACTGGAAAATCGTAAACTTAATGATGTAATTAAGGAATTACCGACATTCGTCATGGCGACAGGCGGCGGAACCCCCTGCTTTTTTGACAATATGAAAGTGATGAATGCCGAGGGAAAAACCATCTTTATTAACACTTCAATTGATAAGATTAAAAGGCGGTTGCAACAGGACACTGTCCGCCCGCTCATGCAAACAAAGACTTTGGAAGATTTGCTTGAAAAAAGGGAAAAGCAGTATTTGCAGGCAGATAAGACCGTTACTACTAAGCAAGGACTCTTTGAGTTATTTAAAAAAAACTCCTCGTAATTTTTAAAAAAATTCAGGTTTTATAATACAAATCAAAAAAATAATATAACTTCGTATTTTA
Source organism: Ekhidna sp. (assembly GCA_014323825.1). GTDB lineage: Bacteria > Bacteroidota > Bacteroidia > Cytophagales > Cyclobacteriaceae > Ekhidna. The sequence goes on from JACONI010000041.1 coordinate 13,991, forward strand.
CGATTATTAAAAACTAAAATAATGAGTTATGAGTACGTTAAATAAAAAAAGATCAAAAGACATTATGAATACGAAGAACACGTCACACACGCTGCTGAAAAGGCTGTGCGGACTTAATTTAATGCCCCCCCCCCCTATAGTATAATCTTATCTACAAAAAGTACCTTTCTTGTTGTTTCTGCAATTCTCCTCGCACTCTTCGGGCAGGCACAGACTGATACAAAACCCTTTATCACCACATGGGAAACGAAAACTGCTAATGAAACCATTACCATCCCTACCACGGGAAGCGGCTACAGCTACACCGTAAACTGGGGGGAAGACGAACCTGCCGATAACAACACCTACAAAGGAGACGCTTCCCATCGATACGCTGAGGCAGGTACACACACCGTCACCATCAGCGGCACGTTTCCACGTATCTACTTTCAAAAGAACAACACCTCTGCGGGGCAGATACGCTCTGTCCAACAGTGGGGGGATAACCCATGGACTTCCATGAGCGGCGCTTTTTGGAGTTGCTATAACTTCACCATTGCCGAGGAGGCAGGCATCCCGAACCTTTCAAACGTGACAGATATGTTCGCCATGTTTTTTAGTTCTTCCATTAACCAAGACATCAGCAACTGGGACGTAAGCAAGGTGACAAATATGACCGCTATATTTCAGAACTCTTCCTTCAACCAAGACATCGGCGAGTGGAATGTAAGCAGCGTGACGAGTATGCGGTTCATGTTTTATTCGTCTCCTTTCAACCAAGATATCAGTGAGTGGGACATAAGCAGCGTGACGGATATGACGAATATGTTTGGTCTTAATACCTCCATGTCTTCCGAAAACTATGATAAGCTACTCATCGGATGGAGCACCTTAGATGAAGCGGCGGGCGAGACTAAAATCCCCTCCGGCATCCCTTTCACCGCACCAAGACATTACACTTGCAAAGGGGAGGCTGCTAGGAACAAACTCATTAAGGATTACTCATGGTCTATCACAGATGATAGCAAACTTGCTGATGCCATCGATCCCACACCTGATGCAATGACCCTGAAAGCACTTACCGCCTGTGTACAAATCACTGAAAATGAACTCAATGCTGCCGCACCCGCCGCCACAGACAACTGCCCGGGAGCAACTGTTATGGTCTCCCATGATATCACCTCCTTCCCCATCATATCCGATGCCACCGTCACATGGACCTTCACCGATGAGGCAGGTAATACATCCGAGCAAACGCAAGAAGTGACCATAGAAGACACCACCGACCCCCTGCCTGGTATGGATTTGGAGGCACTTACCGTAGATTGTGGCGAGATCACCTCCGGAGATGACCTGAACATGGAAGCACCCACCGCTACGGACAATTGCGATGGTTCCATCAAGGGCTCGCACAATATCACCGATTTCCCCATCACGTCTGACATCACCATCACGTGGACCTTCACCGATGAGGCAGGTAATACATCCGAGCAAACGCAGGACGTGACCATACAAGACAACACCGACCCCCTGCCTGGCATGGATTTAGAGGCACTTACCGTAGATTGTGGCGAGATCACCTCCGGAGATGACCTGAACATGGAAGCACCCACCGCTACGGACAATTGCGATGGTTCCATCAAGGGCTCGCACAATATCACCGATTTCCCCATCACCTCTGAAATCACCATCACGTGGACCTTCACCGATGAGGCAGGTAATACGTCCGAGCAAACGCAAGAAGTGATCATAGACGACACCGAAGTACCGACAGTTACAGACCTGAACGCCATTACCGCAGCATGTTCACTTGAGGAAAATGACCTCACCATCCCCAAAGCCAATGACGTTTGCGACGGGGAGATCATGGGCGCACACAATGTCACCAACTTCCCCATTACGTCCAACACCTCCATCACTTGGACCTTCACCGATAAGGCAGGCAACATCGCTACCCAAACTCAGGAGGTGACGATTACAGGCTGTCTGTCCGCACCGGAGGAGAATGAGCCTTTGGGTATAAGGGACGATGTGGTGGAAGCAGTGGTCTTCCCCAATCCTTCAGGTCGTTACGTGGAAGTGCAGTCTCCCGTGGAAAGCACGATCCGCATCCTGAGCGTAGGAGGGGAGTTAATGCTGAAAAGCACCACAAACGTAAAGATAGATGCAGCCTCCCTGCAAAGCGGCCTGTACATGGTTCAACTGCCTGAAGGCCGTTTGCTGAAGTTTGTGAAGAGGTAAAAAGTTTTCAGTGGTATCTTCTTATGAAGTTAAATTTCAAGTAACGAAAGCAATGGGTTTTGGAAGAGGCGCTAAAAGTTCAGTCCAAAAGTGGCTGTTAAAATGGTATTTCTTATATCCGAATCAGCGATTGGCTGAAACTCATCGTTTATAAAATAAGGTGAGTAGCTCATGCTTCTTTCCGAATTAACAACGGCAAAATCAAGAAAATAATCCGTTGTTCGATAACCGGCTCCAAAAGTAAGATTAGACACCTCATTTAGGCTTGAGTTTTCGTATGGACTTGGCAGAACTGAATATCCGGCACGCAGCATGAAATTCTGCATTCGGTATTCTCCTCCTACTCTGATATTGATCACTGATCTGTAGAACTCATCAATAGCCAAGTTATCTTCCGAAACCGAAAAATCGTTTGAGTTTAAAGTGGCATTGGCATAATTGACAAATTCTGCATCACCCGTCAGGAATCCGCTCTTACCAACGAATAGTGTTGCACCCACACCTAATTTAGAGGGTGTTCTGAGGTTAAAATCAGAGACAAACAATGCACTTTGATATGGATCAATAACACTTAAATCATCTCCTTCAGGACTTGTTGTACCACTTAACCAATTGGCATCCAAATCAATAAAAGACTCCTCATCAAAAGATAAGAAACTTGGAGAAGTGTAGGAAATACCTATCGTCATAAAACTTACCGGCCTTGCAATAACACCTACATTAAAATTGATCCCTGTGCCTCTAATTTCCAAATCGTCAACAAGCGTAAAATTATTTAATCTTGGATCTGAGCCGGTGAAATTCCCATCGTCATCAAAGGTTGCAAAGTCAAATTCATTATAAACCTTTCTTTGATGATAATTTAAAAACTGCAACCCCATGCCTCCGCCAAAGTAGAGTCGATCATCATAATTACCTCCCCATGCGACGTTCACTTGATAATGAGACCCTTCCTCTCGGATTGTTTCACTTTGAACAGGGAATCCGTCATAGTCAGCGAAATACCCAATTATGTTTTCTCCTCCGTCAACATCAGGAGAAATAAGATATTGATCAAAAGCAGCGAAGGAGTACTCGTTTAGATCATCTGAATCCGCAACGCCGGCATCTGTGGCAAGTACGTCAACCAGGCTGTTGTAATTGTTTTCTCCCTCATAAGATCGCTTTAGCCTGTAGTTCGCTGCCCGATTAACGGAGATTGCCAGAGACCCTGCCTTAAACTTATCATTTGTAAAACGTCCTTTATTCCAGTTAATCACCGTACCGATATTTGCAAAATTGAAATTCGTATTAAAGGTTTCATTTGAAGATGTCTCCTCTGTATTAGTGACGGAGAAATCGGTATCTACGTTTGCAAAATTCAGAGATGGAGATAAGGTAAACACGCTTTTATTGAAGAAACCCAACCCTGCCGGATTTGAAGCAGCCGAACTAATATCTCCACCTAAAGAAATAGAAACTCCACCAATTGCCTGCATCCTGGCTGTACTTCCAAGACTATAGTTAGACTGACTAAATCTCAGGGCATCCTGATAATAGCCAATATTATTATCCTGTGCATTGATAACAACGGAATAATAAAGGAAACCCAGTATCAGCGTCAATTTTTTCATTACCATTTATTTCCCTCGCCTTGAACCTGAACGACTTCTTGATCTGCCCGAAGAGGAACCGGAACCAACCGATGACCTGCTTCTTGATGAGCCGGAAGACCTCACAGATCCCGAACTTCGAGATGATCTACCGGATCTGACAGACCTTGAACTACCGGATGATCTTGAAGACCCGGATGTTCCAAAGTTTGAAGATCTTGATCTGGAACCGGAGCCATTATTGTAGGAACTTGATCTACCGGAAGAACTGCTCCTTGATCGTTGATTCACAGAACTTCTACTTCGTCCGGAGGAATTACCGGAATTAAGAGTCGAGTTTCTGCTTCTTGAATTTCGGAGGTTAGTTCCCGAAACCGAATTTGAATATCGTGCACTTCTGGATCTATTCAAATACTCTCTCTGTTGAGTTGAACGTCTTAAAGATTCGTCTCTTCCATTGTTAGCTGCTGATGAAGCCCCGGCTGTTCTTGATCCTCCTGAAGCTGTTCTTGATCTTCCTGAAGAAGATACTTCGCCGCCTCTGCTATTCCTTGGGCCTCTAACCACCGTTCTTCCTCTTCTTACATTATCGGAAACGAATACTGCTCTTCTTCCACCAAAACCATTATAGTATCCCGGTGGGCACCAAGCGTTACCCCATCCCCAATTATTCCAACCCCACCCAGCGTTCCAACCCCATGAAGGTCCCCAGAAAGGATCATAAAACCAAGGATCCCAGAATGGCTCATACCAGCCTCCCCATCCATAACCTACACTCCAGAAATTACCTCCCCAGGAATTCCACCCCAAGCCCACATTCCATACCGGTCTATTCCATCGACTCCAGCCTAAATTATTATTATAATAATTATTAATGATCACGGGATCGTTTTGATAAGTATCAATCGGATCACTAAAGTTTGCATTAAGCTGATTTTGACCCGTGCCACGGCTATTACCTGTTTGATTTATACCTCTTGAATTGGAAAAGTCAGCATTTGTGTAATCCTCGATCGTTTTATCCGGTTTATACAAATCATAAGATTCCTGGCTTATCGTTCTCTCTGCAACCAGATTCTCAGGAAGCGGTTCCACATCATATTGTTTTCCAAGAAACGAGGTAGGCCGGAAATCATTTTGATCAGTGGTAATCAGCTCCTTTTGCGTAAACGGCTGAGATGTTCTTGTCTCTGTCTTCTTTTTCTTTTGTTTCTCACGGTCCGACTTATTGAAGTACAGGTCATCGTACTCTTGCCCAAATCCAACGACACTTGTAAAGACAAAGGCAACTACTAGGAAATTTTTGATATGTCTCATAACGTTCAACTTTTATTTATACTTAATTAACGATGCTTCCCTTCTGTCTGTTCACATGGTCAGCTATATTTACCATTTGTTAAATTTTTCATAAAATATAATCAAACTTCATACCAAAAGGATTTATTATTTATGGCAAAAGCAATTCCATCTCGTTCCGAGGACTATTCGCTTTGGTACAATGAACTGGTAAAAAAAGCCGGATTAGCAGAAAATTCCCCCGTGAGAGGCTGTATGGTTATTAAACCTTATGGTTTTGCCATCTGGGAAAAAATGCAGCAAACCTTAGATCAAATGTTTAAGGAAACCGGTCATGAGAATGCTTACTTCCCTCTTTTGATTCCAAAATCTTTCCTGAATCGTGAAGCCGATCATGTGGAAGGTTTTGCCAAGGAGTGTGCAGTCGTTACACACTATCGCTTAAAAACAGATGAAGAAGGGGCAGGAGTGGTTGTCGATCCCGAGGCCAGGCTTGAAGAAGAGTTGATCGTCCGGCCAACCTCTGAAACGGTAATTTGGGACGCTTACAAAAATTGGATACAATCTTATCGTGATCTCCCATTGCTCATCAACCAATGGGCCAACGTAATGCGTTGGGAAATGCGTACCCGACTTTTTCTCCGTACTGCGGAATTCTTGTGGCAAGAAGGACATACTGCCCATGCGACTAAAGAAGAAGCCCGGAGTGAAACGAGGCAGATGCTTGAAGTTTATGCCGGATTCGTTGAGGATTATATGGCTATACCTGTAATAAAAGGCGTGAAAACGGAGAGCGAACGCTTTGCAGGTGCAGTAGATACGTTTTGTATTGAAGCGATGATGCAGGATGGAAAAGCCTTACAGGCCGGAACCTCACACTTCCTCGGGCAGAATTTTGCTAAGGCTTTTGATGTAAAGTTTACAACGAAAGAAGGAAAAGAAGAATTTGTTTGGGGAACTTCGTGGGGAGTGAGTACTCGTTTGATGGGTGCTTTGATCATGGCGCATGCCGATGATGACGGCTTAGTGCTACCTCCAAAGCTCGCTCCAATTCAAGTGATAATTGTTCCTGTTTATTTCAAAGATGAAGACCTTGAGAAAATTACCAAAGCCGTCAATCCGATTCTTGATGCCCTGAAAGAAAGAGGAATTTCTGTAAAATTTGATACCAGAGATACGCACAAACCGGGTTGGAAATTCGCAGAGTACGAGTTGAAAGGGGTGCCGCTTCGCCTGGCCATCGGCCCTAAAGATTTGGAAAAAGGGACGGTAGAAGTAGCAAGAAGAGATACCAAAGAAAAATCTCTCCAGCCAATGGACTCAATTGTTGAACATGTTGCAAAACTGCTTGAAAACATCCAGGATAATATCTACTCCAAAGCAGCTACTTTTAGGGAAGAAAATACGAAAGAAGCAAACTCATGGGAGGAGTTCAGGGAGTTGGTTGAACAAGGGTTTGTTTATGCTCATTGGGACGGAACCACGGAAACTGAGGATAAGATAAAGGAAGAAACCAAAGCAACGATTCGGTGCATCCCTTTAAATCAAACCAAAGAAAAGGGTAAATGTATCTTTACCGGAGAACCTTCTCAAGGGAGGGTTCTTTTTGCTAAAGCGTATTAGAGGGCTTTAGCAAAAATCTAATTAGATTCCGTAAAATTAAATCCTTGTAAAGCCATAATACATAGAACAAAAGCCAGCATCTGCCCCTGTCTTCGCAATCCAAAGTCTTTATTCAAATATTGCTCATCTAACTTATGCTGATGCCTTTGTTCTTCAAGAACCATCTTCTTCATTTGAGTGGTAAGATCAGGATCAATCTCATGATAATAGTCGTAGTCCTCAGGATTCGGATAAGGACCTGTCCTGATGCTCACTTACTGAGAAACTATCTGAACTATTCTCCCGGCTTCATTCCCTCCAAGTTTAGGAAACTCCTGACGTAATTGTTTGGTAATTGACTCACCGTTGGGCTTCTTGCTCATGAACTACATGGTGGTAAGTTCTTCACCTGAAAAACGATTATCAAAACCCTTTCTCACGGTATTATTGCTAAGTGCTCTTTTATAGTATATGCCTACGTTGTACCAGCTTACGGTCAGATTATCATTATCTCTTTGTTCTAAACCATCTCCCATTACATTAAAACTTGATTCAATGCCTTTAAGGAGGTATCGTCTATTATTTTTCCAGTTCTTCTTCATAATTTAGTTAGTTTTTCACATTCATAATTATATTAGTTTAAAACAATACACCAATACATTCGGCTAAAGATAATACTGTATCCTAATAGCTAGGGAAATAACTAACTTGCAATGTATGCAATCTAATCTTTATCAGGATTTTGACTTCTCACTGCTAAACGACCCTGAGTTCAAGGAGGATTCCGTCAGGGAGGAACTGATCTTACCCTTCCTAAAAATGTTGAATTACAAGCCTTTTGGCAAGAATCGGATCATCAGAAGCAAGACCCTGACACATCCTTATGTAAAGACAGGAGCGAGCCGGAGGAATGTAACCAGCATCCCCGACTATCTTTTTGAGGTGAATGGTGAGTATTCATGGGTTTTGGATGCCAAAGGGCCTAATGAAGACATTAAATCAGGCGAACACCTGGAGCAAGCTTATTTCTATGCTATTCATCCGGAGATAAGGGTAAACTATTTTGCACTTTGTAACGGAAGAGCGTTTCTTCTGCAAAAAGTAAATGAAAAAACGCCTACGCTCTATTTCCACCTGGAAGAACTTGATAATTATTGGCACAACATCAAACAGTTTTTATCACCCGACGCATTTGTACAAGAATCCATCTTAGCCGAACCGGAAGAGGAGTATCCATCCACCGAGTTTGACTATGATGCTATCCAACTGCCAAAGCCGGTGATGGTGAAAAAGCAAGCTGCAAAAAGACATTTTGGAGTGCATGGCTATTTCACCAAGCAGGCATGGAAATAAGGTCGGGGGTTGAAGAAATGAGGTCGGCGAGCGGTTCGGGGCGAAAAAAACTAAAGGCACTGCGTTAGCGGTGCCTTTAGTTTATGAGATAAAATCTAGTTTATGTGCTTGCGATGGCACTAGTTTAATTATTTATTAAAAATAAAACCTACTCCTGCTTGTATCACTTGGTTTTTCCATTCACTTTTATCGTCTCCTATGGAATCAAAGATGTCAGCTAATCCTAAATTGTATCTGCCTTCGATGAAGAAGCCGCTTTTGAACTGATAACCTAATCCGGCTGCTAAGCCGAAGTCGAAGTCTTTATAATCAGACAGCACACCATAATCATTCTTCCCACTGTCATTAAATTCATCAGGCTCGACCTTATAGTCCTCCTCTACTCGAGCGGAGACGTTGGCTGCGATGTACGGACCTGCATTTAGGAAGATCCCCGGACCTATCACTATTTTATAGAGAATGGGCAGTTGTATTTGTCCTATTCTATAGATAAGGTTCTCTGTCGTTGTACTAGTGGAAGATCCGCTTGAAGACACCTCTACAGTGGATCTTTCAGCCCCTACGGAAGAATACAGGGCTTCGAATTGTATCATTGACTTTCCTTCTTCGTTTAAAGGCAATTGTAATACCAATCCTGCGTGAGCACTTAATCTGGTCTCTGTGTCCACACCTTCCAACTTTTCGTCTACTGTCTCTGAAAAACTAGCATTGGCAATATTGCTACCTGCTTTAACCCCAAAAACTGCTTGGGCATTGACTTGTAAAATGCTCAGCATTAAAGCTATTAATGCAAACGTAATTGTTCGTAATTGTTCGTAATTGTTCGTAATTGTTCGTAATTGTTCGTAATTGTTCGTAATTGTTCGTAATTGTTCGTAACTTTTTTCATTATAAATGTTAATTTAATTAAAAATAATTGTTTCTGAAAGGCAAAAATAAAAAAGAATGGAAAATCTACAAAAGAAAAAGAGAAAAAAGGCAGCTGCCTGAAACTTATTGTGTACGGTTTTAGATAAAATACGCAAAAAGACTAATGGAAAACCGGACAAGCATCCTTATTTTGAATAAGTCCATTGCAGTTTATGAAGGAAAATATTTTCACTGAACAGTGTTTCGATTATTTCGTTTATAATTGTAATTTAATTACAACCAACCGTTAAGTTATGTCAGTATCTGTTTCAGATAAGCCCTCAAAAAATGAGCAGGCAATAGCGATGGAGTCCTACGAACCGCTGCTTGCTGTTTTAGAACAGCTAAAAGAAGAAACTCCGGAGATAGCAATTGAGGAAACAGGCAGGCGAATTAAGATACCATTAAACACCCTGAAGCTTCTTGCCAAAATATTGAAAGCTACCAGCGAAGGCAAACCGGTAAATATTATTCCGGTTGAAATGGAACTAACCACGCAGGCGGCTGCTGATTATATTGGCTGCTCCAGACCGCATATAGTTAAATTGTTGGAAGAGAAAAAAATCCCTTTTATCAAAATAGGCAGGCACAGAAGGGTAAAAATGGATGATCTGGTTAAGTACAAAAAAGATTTAAAAGAAAAACAGCGTAAGGCACTTATCCAAATGATGAGGGGAGATGAAGAGCTTAAACTTTATGATCTATAGCTCGAGATTTACTTGTGTTATTGATACGTGTGTTTTGCACCCTCTCCATGTACGAGATTTAATTTTATGGTTTGCCTACTCAGGTCTTTTTGTTCCAAAGTGGAGTAAGCATATTTTTGATGAGTGGAGGGAATTAATGTTTAGAAAAAAGGTTCCAAAAAAAGAAATTAATCATCGAATTGATAGCGTCTTGAATGGCTTCCCGGATGCTATGGTTACAAATTATGAGACGCATATAGTAAGTCTAACAGGAATTAACAAAAAAGATAGGCATGTCTTAGCTGCTGCCATCAAAATAAATGCAAGTCTAATTGTCACTAATAATCTTAAAGATTTCCCAAAGGATTATTTAGAAAGTTTTGGACTTTATGCAAAATCAGCTGCTGATTTCTTAGTAGATATTATTGGTTTGCATGATGAAGAAGCTATCAAAGCTTTTAGAATGATGGTCGTCAATCGAAGAAATCCATCCATTAATGAACATGAAATGTTAGATATTTTAAGGAATAATGGATTAAAAGATACCGCTGACTATATTCACGCATTGATTTAATATGGACTGGTTACTCATACTCGGATTAATGTTATTCGGCACCTTTTTAATAGTGGCAGAGATTATTTTTGTGCCGGGCACTACCATTATTGGTATCCTTGGAGCCATCTTCTCAGTTTATTGCATTTATCTTGGCTATGATTATTACGGGCCGGCTACCGGCACCTTAGTACTCATTGGGTCTGTAATGCTCAACATACTTGCTTTGGTAATTGCATTTAAAAATAAATCATGGGAAAGGTTTTCGTTGAAAAATACCATGAAGGGAAAATTTAATGAAGACTCCGGATTCAATATTAAAAAAGGAGATAAAGGGATGACCATTTCCTCTTTAAAACCAATTGGCAAAGCTATATTTGGGTCCAATGAAGTTGAAGTGCGATCAGAAGGTGGTTTTGTCACTGAAAATATTGAAATTGAAGTCAAAAGAATTGATTCATCAAAAATTATTGTACAACCTATAAATAACTAAAATTATCATGGGCAGCATTATCCCAATTTTATTTGTAATCGGAGGTATTATCCTCTTTTTTATCTTTCTATACTTTGTTCCTGTCAATCTCTGGATTACCGCTATTTTCTCCGGTGTGAGAGTAGGTCTGCTGGAATTGGTCTTTATGAGAATTAGAAAAGTACCTCCTTCCATCATCGTTAATTCGCTTATCACCGCCACAAAGGCCGGTCTTACAGTTCTTCAGGAGGATGAGTCTGCCAGGCGGCCGCTGCGAACCCAGGAACTGGAAACACACTATTTGGCAGGGGGCAATGTCCCTCAGGTAATTAAAGCATTAATCTCTGCGGACAAGGCGAATATTAATTTGACTTTCAAACAAGCCACGGCCATAGATCTTGCCGGCAGAGATGTATTCGAGGCTGTTCAGATTTCCGTAAACCCAAAAGTCATCAACACTCCTTCTGTGGCAGCTGTGGCCGCTGACGGTATTCAATTAGTCGCAAAAGCACGTGTAACCATTCGCGCGAACATTCAGCAATTAGTCGGAGGAGCCGGCGAAGAGACGATTTTGGCAAGAGTAGGAGAAGGAATTGTAACCTCAGTAGGTTCTGCGGCTACTCACAAAGAAGTACTTGAAAACCCGGATAAAATCTCGAAACTGGTCCTACAAAGAGGATTAGATGCAGGAACTGCTTTTGAGATTCTTTCCATTGATATTGCGGATGTGGATGTCGGAGCGAATATCGGAGCAAAACTTCAGACTGATCAAGCTTCTGCTGATTTGAAAGTTGCCGAAGCCAAAGCTGAGGAGCGAAGAGCCATGGCAGTGGCAGAAGAACAGGAAATGGTTGCTAAGGCGCAAGAAGCACGTGCCAAAGTAATACTCGCAGAGGCTGAAGTACCGAAAGCGTTAGCTGAAGCATTTAGAACCGGAAATCTGGGCGTAATGGACTATTATAAATTTCAGAACATAGAAGCCGATACGGACATGCGTCAGTCAATAGCCGGTTCCGGGAAAAAAGGAAGCAGCTCAGGCAAGAAATAGAAAATAGCCAACATAAAACTCTATCAATTTAATTTTAAAGCCCGGCAGATGCCGGGTTTTTGTTATTTAAAAATTCCCTTTTTTACCATTCCGAAAAGAGGGCTGTTAGAGAAAAAACAGGTATATACACTTTTAAACTCATGATTTTATTCCTTACTACCCTCTCCAGATGTAGTTTTAGCTACACTTAGTTACTTTTTTATCATTCTACTCTTAGTTGGAGAAATGCTCACATTTTAGTACTCGCTGCGGGAGTATGGCTTTGAATCTATGAAGTTCTTAAACAAATCTTTTAATGTCAAATAGTTATTTAACGGTAGAAGATATAAGATTAAACCAGCTAACATAGCAAAAAAGAAAGAGAACAATCCATGAATAATTACAATCGTGAAATGAAAACCAACGCCTAGAATAAACATTTTCAGTTTATGTTCTTTATTCATAAATAATGCTCCAAAAAGTAATATTTCAAGAGCAAGAACCCCCCAAGTTACTATTGAGGTAATAAAAGCATTATCAAATAAAAATCCAATGACCCCCTGAAATAAACTTGATGCTCCTAATGAGGAGTCATTAAACCAATAATAAAAGGCACTTCCATCTATCCATTCAGGAACATTAAGTTTTTCAGTTACAGCAAAAAAGTACAAAACAGACATTTGTATTTTTACCATATAGGAGCAAGAGTAACTAAAGTAATTGACCACAAATGGTCTTCTCCATTTAAAATACTCTTTTCTTGACCAATGATTTATTCTTTTATCAAATATTGTTATCGGTAAGATGAGCAAGGTCAAAATTTGAGCTATTTGGTCTCCACCCTCTACCATCAACGATCCTGTAAAAAAGCTATATGCAATCCAAGCATGTAAAATGCCCGTTACTTGAGGTAAATAGCCTGAAATAACCAAAACCAGGATAATACACGCAATTATAGTTGCAACATTAAGGTTGGAATACTCAAATAAAAAAAAATAATTTGGAATAATTGAATTTAATTTATTCAGGGTGTTTAGATAGGGTTTGGGGAAATAAACAAAGGTAGGGGTGAAGGTTAGTGTTATCAGCAGGCTAAGCGCAAGGGATGATCTGGCTATTCCGTAAACGTTGTTGAATATGTCGTATCTATTCATTTCTTTTTGAAGGAAAATTTTCAAGAATAAACGCCTTTATCGCTTTTTCTTTTTGAATGCCCAGGAGTAACCTCTTTTTCTTTGTCTTAATCAAAAGTCCTGCATTTCCACACACATTATGCACATTTCCATATTTTGCACTATATCTTATACCGTAACCCAGACCACCTTCAAAAAAATTGTATTTAATTACTCTTAATTCAGCGATAGCATCCATTGGAATTCTATTTTTTTTAAACAAGAAACCTATCCAGATCCACTGAAAAGAAATTTGATTTTCAGCTAAAGATACCTTAAGACCAAGCAATGAAATACTCAGCATAATGAGTAGAGGAATAGCATAATGAATGATATCAATGGCTTGTCTATTGGTTTGAATGAAATGATATGACATTAAAGAGGTCACTATTGCGCAGATTAGGAGATAAAACTTGTTTTGGTAAAAAAATTGCCTTTCTCTGATCATGATTCTTTAAATAACTCTATAACTATATATTTAAAAGGTTGATATTCTTCTTGGTTCATTTGAGCCCATGCAAAGGGGATAGGCTTATTTAATACGATCAAGTATTTTTTTGAATATTCATAAACGAGCAAATTCAAATCTTCATTTTTTATTACAAAGGTCGGATGATTGATAAAATCAATTTCTCTAAAATTCCCCTTAGAATTTATCCATTGATTGGCGGGTATTACATTCAAGATTTGTGATAATTCAAAGCCGTAGTATCTGGACTTTCTGGCAAGTCCGAATAAGTTTTTCCATGAAGAATTTGAAACTGTTTTACGCTCAAGTTTATTCCCTTCTATTAAATAGCAGTTAGCGGATAAAGATTGAGGATTCTTAGTGAAGAATCCCCAACCTTGAGGTAAAGTAAACACAATGGATTTCTTGTTAGAGTAGTTAATCAGTTTGTTAATACCAAAATTGTTAAAGTTGGCAAGTGCCACAAAAAAGATTAATAAAATCCAAAATATATTGATAATTGATTTTAACAGTATAATTTGCATCTTTAATTCAGCAAATCTGAAACTTCAAGAACTAGTTCTTTTTCAAGGTTTTTAGCAAATCGATCTTCTGCTTTAACCTGCTGAACACCCCAAAATTCGACACCTGCATACACCCAATAAGCTGCAAGTGCAACAACCGCTACAGCCGCAACGATGGCACCAACGGCAAAAACTACATAAAGACAGCATGCAGTAACGTCACCAAAACTGCGTTCAGCAAGAGAAACACTGTACTCCTCATTAAGATGATTTCGTAATGTATGGTAGTTTGATTCTTTAGCGGCAGATGGATCAAACATGTCTTTATTGATAACAACTTTTTTAGCTTCTAACTCGTCTGAAAGCTCAAATATATTTTTATAATCCGTCAAGTATCCGGCATCTTTTATTATATATTTTGCAGATTCCAAAATTTCTTCTATCTGATAAAGATTTTTAGTGCTTATTTTGGTTTTGAATTCCTCAAAATAGTTAGGATCTATGACCTTTATTTTTTCAATGATTTGATCAGTGAATTCCTGATATACTTGCTCAGCCTCCAAATTAGTATTGAATGTAGTCTGGATAGTTTCTCTATTTTTCTGTATTGAGGGAAAGTTTTCCACAATGTCTCCCTGATAGAAGAATATTCCTCTAAAAACTTCCTCTCCACTAAAATTTTTAGCAGCCATTTTTTTTGGATCGGGAGTAATACTCTCAGATTGTTGGCAACTAAATGCAATAAAGACAACTATTAATGGCAACATAAAGTACCATTTTGTACAAAAATTTCTAAAACTTGTAATTAGCATCATTTTCAATTTTAATTAAACTTATTATAAACATACAATATTTTAAATTATTAAAATCCGAGAAAAGCAAAAAAGACAAAGGCAATCTGAATTAGTTATCCAGTCCCCGTCTCGGACAAAAACAACTCCGTCTCCAGGCAAAAATAACGTTGGAATAGGCTGCAAGGCCGTTGCGTATGCAAAGAATAAGAAAGCTGCCTTAAACCTTCGAAGTTTTTCTCGCAACGGTAATCGCTGGACAAATAAAAATAACTCTTCCAATAATGAGCAAGTAGTTCATAAGCCAAAGCTGAGGAGCGAAGAGCCATGGCAGTGGCAGAAGAACAGGAAATGGTTGCTAAGGCGCAAGAAGCACGTGCCAAAGTAATACTCGCAGAGGCTGAAGTACCGAAAGCGTTAGCTGAAGCATTTAGAACCGGAAATCTGGGCGTAATGGACTATTATAAATTTCAGAACATAGAAGCCGATACGGACATGCGTCAGTCAATAGCCGGTTCCGGGAAAAAAGGAAGCAGCTCAGGCAAGAAATAGAGAATGGCTAACATAAAACTCTATCAATTTGATTTTAAAGCCCGGCAGATGCCGGGTTTTTGTTATTCAAAGATTCCTTCTTTTTCTATCGCCTGTTTTATATGAGCCAAGTGGTGCCGACAGTGCCAATCATACATGCCCAGCATCCATTCCATCGTTTTTTGTGCTCTATACTCAGGATGGGTATAAACTTTTTGCCAGTCTTTTTCTTCTCTTGACTTGAGAAATATACTCCAACGTTTATGTAATCCTTCCAACAAGTCTAAAGAGTCGGAGATGTCTTCATTGCTTCCATCTTCCGTTTTGGCCCACTCGGCTTCGTCATAAGGTTTGATCGTGGGGTTATCCTCCGTTTGAATTAGTTTAAACCTGATAAAGCTATTCATGTGACTGTCTGCCAAGTGATGAACGACCTGCTTAATGTTCCAGCCATCGGGTCGATATTGAAGTTCAAGCTCCTCATAAGACAAGTTTCCTACCAGTTTTTTAAGCTTCTGCGGAAGTGCTTCAATATTAGTGATCCACTTATTGATGACTTCTTTATCTGCCTGCAAGTAATTGTATTGTCCAACCGGATATTTTAGGGCCTCCAGATTCACGAGCTACTTTTTTCGCTTAAAGATAGGCACAGTACTGCAAGGTTCACCATACATCAGGCTGCTAACTTTTGAAAAAAGTTTTTCTGTAATTAACGTGTAAGCATATTCTATATTTTGAATATCACCACAACCTTTTATAACCACCTTCTTATTGAGAAAATCCTGACTGTTTAAACACTTTTCAATCGCCTGATTTATTAATGCCTTTTCAATTTCACCCTCATTTCCAAAGGTCACAATATTGGCGTGTTCCTTAATTTTTGTTACCAAAAGCATATAAGCCCATGTGGGCACAATTGCATCTGCCGAACATGTTAGTCCAACATTTTTATCCCGGTACTGGGACCAGTCATTGGTCTTAATAAAATCCCGAAAGTCTTTTTCTTTAAGAATCATTCCCTGAAAAAGAATATCCTTAAGGTCAAAAATCACATTTTCTCCTGTATGAAGAAACGCTTCAAGATCAATGGAAATAAGCGGGCTTTTTGTAACTCTGTTTACAATTTCTTCCATAACATTAAATCAACTTCTTTTTCGGAGCAGTAGTTTGCCATTCTTTTAAGTAATTAGGTTCAAAACAGGCAACATCTTCAAATTGGTTTGACTGAAACTTCTCAAATGCCATCCTTCCCATATTCCGTGCTTCAGGAAAAATGTCATTGATGAAGATGAAGTTTGCTTGCGCTACAATTTCTCTGAATTTTGGCATCCCGTTACCAAACAAGTAAACCGGTTTTATAAATTCTCCAAAAGACCCGGTATCAAGAATCTTAGGTTGTGCTTCCCAAACTACAATACCATCCTGATCTTCCATTTTAGTGTATACTTCCATCCTTCTCGCATCCATCATCGCACATAAAAAAAAATCCCCTTTGAATTTTCCTCTTACAGCTTCAAGTATCACATCCATCGTGGGGATAGCGATCATGGGAATCTCCAATGTGTAGGAAAATCCTTTTGCGGTAGAAACACCTATCCTTAGCCCGGTATAACTACCGGGCCCTTCTGAAACGGCCACTGCATCAACAGCCTGAAGTGTGGTCTTCGCTTCCTCACAAATCTCCAAAACTATTTCGGGGAGCAATGCCGAATGTGATTTCTCCACTTTGTGAACTTGATGAGAAACTAGGACTCCATTCTCATGGAGTGCCGTTGAACAAACGTCAGTAGAAGTTTCAAGACAAAGGATCAGTGCCAATTAACCCGGATTTAAAATAGCATTGTATCTGGCAGGATCACTAAGAATTTGTATGGCTGTCTGAATATCATCATCTTTTCCAAAAGCAGATTCAATGATTCCCTTCTCAAAAAAGTATCTGCCTGCAATTTCTTGTTCTAATAACATCAAGATTTCTTCTTTAAATGTGATTAAGTCCTTCTCGGTGTTATGCCTTGAAGCATTGACCAGTTCATCAAGAGTACTTTTTAAATCTGTATATCTCTTCTCCATTTTGGCAGTCTTGATGAGATCTTCCAACCGCCTCTCAATTTTTGTTTCATAAGAGAATTCTTTTTCAGAAAGCCAGTCTATGAATTCATCATATTCCGCATCACTCAGTCTCACCTGGTCCGGGCTGACAGGATTTACATGCTGTTTGGTATAAAAGTATTTAGTAGCGAAATGAAAAATAAGATTGTTTCGGATTAAACTGCTTGTAACAGGAGCGTAAGACTTAGCGACTACTTCTACATCCGGATCAATACCTCCTCCGTCATATACGAGCCTGCTATTGAGCGTATAGAATTCATTTTTGAGAGAATCAGGAATCTTTCCAACGCTGCCGTCTTCATTTCTATTTGCATAATCTATTGCCTGAATACACCGACCTGTAGGCGTATAGTATTTTGCTGTTGTAATCTTTGCTACTGCATCGTATGACAATGGCCGCTCTATCTGAACGAGGCCTTTTCCAAAAGTCTTCCTTCCAACCAATACCCCTCGATCATAGTCCTGCATAACGCCGGAAACAATTTCCGAAGCCGAAGCACTGTTACTGTCTGTCAAGACAACGACCGGAATATCAGGATCAACCGGGTCATTTAATGTATTATAAGTCCAATCATTTGCCCTTACTTTTCCTTTTTGAGTTACAATTTTTCTTCCCTTCTCAAGAAAAACATTGGAAACATTAACGGCTTCACTCAATAATCCTCCGGGATTCCCTCTTAAATCAAGAATGATACCTGTTGCTCCCTGCTCCAATAAATCAAGGACTTTAATCCCGATGGAGCGACCTACATTTTGTGTAAAACTTGTCAATCTGACATAACCGATACTATCTGTTACCATTCCTGCATAGGGCACGCTATCTACTGCAATCTTCTCACGCTTGACTTTTACATCAAACATCTCATCTATCCCGTATCGTTTAATGGTTAGGGTAATTTCCGAATTGGATTGACCTTTCATGAGGTACCTGACCTCTTCGGATGTTTTCCTCTTCAGGGAGACTCCATTGATTGCATGCACTTCATCTCCTGCCCTCAATCCTGCTTCGAAGGCTGCAAATCCTTCATACGGCATTATCACGGTACTAACGCCATCTATTCTCTCCACCACGGCTCCTATTCCGGAGTATTCTCCGGTAGTCATGATCCTGTAAGATTCAATCCGGTCTGCGGCAATGTAGTTGGTGTAAGGGTCTAGTGTTTCCAACATTTCATTAATGCCGGAAGTCATCAATGTAGTGGGGTTAATCTCATCAACATAATATGTATTTACTTCCTTGAAAAGGGTAGCAAAAATGTCCAGATTTTTAAGAATCTCGAAGTATCTGTCGGTGGTTGGCCCAGTAGCTCCGATCACGATGATCATAAGAATGAATGATGGAATAATGATTTTCAGTTTTTTACGCATATTAGTCGAAATTAATACTTTTTAAACGTTTCATACATCGAATTAGTTGATTCTGAATTTCATGAAAGGTTAAAATATTTTTTGAGGTATAAATAAGACCAAGGTAAAGAGGTGGAATGTCATCAAGAAGATGCTTATTAAGCCGATAGGCTTCTCGAATTCGCCGCTTTATTAAATTCCTGTCTACTGCTCTTTTAAAGTTTCTCTTTGACACGGATATTAAAACCAAGTGATATTGAATCTCTTCCTCGGAAAGGAGGCTTTGAACCCTAAAAGAATCCAAACAAAAAGAGGAACTTGTTTTAAATAGCTCCTCAATTTTTTTCTTACTACCAAGCCTTTCCTTTTTTGAAAAACTGTATCTGGGGCAACCCAATTATTTCTTGTGAAGTCCGTCAGATACGGTCAATCTCTTGCGCCCTTTTGCTCTTCTTCTGGCAAGCACTGATTGACCGCTTGCACTCTCCATTCTTTTTCTGAATCCGTGCTTATTTACTTTTTTTCTTACGGAAGGCTGGAAGGTTCTTTTCATTACTCTATTTTTTCATTTTTACAAAAGAGATGACAAAAGTAAGTGATTTTTTGCTCTTTACAAATTTTATCAAATTAATTCTACTCCTCAATTGAAAAAATTGACTCTTCAAGTTCAGGGTTTATTAATATTTCTAAAACTGTTACATCCATCTTCATTTGAGCATTCATTGGCTGCTTAATGATAGTAGGAAATTTTACTCCCCCAAACTCTTTATATTCTCCATAATCCGTAGAAAGAACCATTTCTCCTTGTGGCCCTTGTAATACGGCTGTTGTTCTCAACAAAAAACCGCTCTCCACATCATAATACCTTGTATTTTTTTTACCGGAAGGCATCGTAACTTCAACACCGTAGGCATCATTATCGTCAATCACCTCTACAGAAGCTAAATTTGATTTGATCTCACCATCCAAGTAGGCTATCTCTTCTACAATGGTTGAAACGATTGCCATATCTTCTGCTTCTTTTCCTTCTACTTTCTGCTGCCCCTGCATTCCGGATGTTAGCCCTTTTTCTCCGTCAAACACTTGCTTTTGCATCAAGTTTCCTCCCATTTTAACCTCTAAAATGGATTTGTTGGGTGCCATTTTTAATCCCTCCATCTCCAACGGCTGGCCCATCACAGATGCAGACATTTTCATTTTTAATGTCTTCAAAGCAGCTATTTTCTCTTGACCGCCTATTGCTGTAATGTATTTTTTGAAGACCGCTTCCGCTGTTAAACCGTCCGGAAGTTTAGATAGCGAAGGATCAACTTCATTTCCGTAAATATCATAATATTTCAACTCGCCAAACTGTTTTAGCTGGTCTTCTATCTCGCTGGCTTTTCCAACAACGGTTATGTAAGCATTTTCGGTTTTAAGATATTTGTTGGCCATAATCTGCACATCTTCCTTAGTAACAGCCTGCACTTTTTGTAAATAAGTCTCGTAGTAATCCTCCGGGAGATCATATCTTGCTAGGTTTAAAGCAAAATTCGCAACTGTCTGCGGACTCTCCAGTGACTGAGAAAATCTGCCAGCTATTGAGTTTTTAGCCAATAAAAGCTCTTCATCGGTGATTTCTCCTTTCTTCATCTGATTCATCTCGTAAATTATCTCAATAATTGAACTGTCCGTTACTGCATTTCTCACCTCCGCGCCTGCACTAAATTCACCCACCAGTTCATCAGGTGACAGGGAGGAGTAGCTTCCGTAGGTGTACCCTTTGTCTTCTCTAAGGTTAGCAAAAAGTTTAGCAGTAGATCCACCTCCCAGTATTTGATTCATCACTCTGGCTTTTATTCTGTCTACGGAAGCCATTTTAAAATCCACCGGATAAGTAATGCTGACATTGGACTGTACGGAACTTGATCGATTTACAATAGCAACACTGTTTTTTTCAGGTGCTACAGGATTATCGTAGACAGGCTGATCAATCTTACCTTTTTCCCAGCTTCCAAAATAACTCTTAATTAATTCCCTGGTGGTTTTCAAATCAACATCTCCAACAATGGCGAGATAAGCTATGTTGGGCTTAAAATACTTTTTGTGGTATGCTCTCAAATCTTCAACAACTATATTGTTAGTTGTCTCTTCCGTTTGTATTTCTCCATACGGATGATCTTTCCCATAAATAAGAGACCGAGTAAGATTAGACGATATAGCACCGGGAAAGTCTTTATTCGCAGCAAGTTCTGAGATGGTCTGTTTTCTTATTTTCTCCAACTCCTCTTCAGGAAAAGTAGGATTAAAAATAATGTCAGTCATCAACTTCAGAATATTTTCGTTGTACTTGGAAAGACCTGAAGCAAATACATCTGTTGATCCGGCTGATAGCGTGGCTCCCATGAAATCGGTCTCTTCATCAATTTGCTCTTTGGTTCTCGTTTCAGTTCCTCTTCTCAACATCTGACCTACCATGGACAAATAGCCTATTTTATCCCCCTCTAAAATGGGGTCTATATCAAAAATCAGATTATAGCTGACTCTTGGAAGTTTGTGACTTTCAATGACAAATACTTTCAGGCCATTCTTTAATTCAAATGATTCGTATTCACCCAGTTTGATTGCTCTCGGTGCAGCGGGCGTAGGTATTTTACTGCGATCTACCTGAGCAAAAGCGTTAAAAGTAAATGCAACAACAAGAAGTATGTATATAATATTTTTTAATTTTATCATTACTGTTTAATTAGGTATTTTAGTTATCGTTAGTTTTTTCTCCCTCCGTTGTTTGCTGCTCAGATTTGGGCAGATAAGTAAGCTCAACTCTGTTATTTGTATCAAGATACTTTTTAGCTACTCTCTGAAGGTCTTTTTTGGTAACGGCCATGTACCTTTCAATTTCACTGTTGATCAAATTTGTATCCCCGTAATATACGTGATAGGTTGCCAGGCTTTCAGCAATACCTCTCATCGTACTGTTTGAAGACACAAAAACATTTTCTATCTGATTTCTCAACTTTTGAAATTCTCTATCGTCTATTAATTCATTTTTAACCCGTTCAATTTCTTCATCCATGGCTGCACTGAGATCTTCTGTGCTGATCCCCGTATTTACCAAACCAAAAGCGATAAATACTCCGGCATCTTCCAGGGCTAATGGAATTGAAGCGACCTGAACTGCAAGTTGTTGATTATCAACTATTTCTTTTTGAAACCTTGAACTCTCCCCTCCTGACAACAGGGTGGTGACCATTGCTAACGCATAATAATCGTCAGATCCCCGTTCAGTCATTTGGTATGCCTGGATCACAGCCGGTAGTTGAATGTTGTCAAAAACGTCTGCCCTTATTTTACCTAGCTTCTGCATGTTGATTTTCGGTCTGGGAATTGCTTTTGTCCCCTTGGGGATTTCTCCAAACCACTTTTTCACCATATCTTTTGTTTCGGGGATGTTGATATCTCCGGCTATCGAGAGTGTGGCATTATCAGGAACGTAAAAGGTATCAAAAAAGTCTTTAAAATCACCTTCAGTTGCTGCATCAATATATTCAAAAGACCCAATTGGAGTCCATCCGTATGATGTTCCGTTAAATACTCTTGAAAAGGTCTCTTCAAGAATTGATCCGTAAGGCTGGTTATCAATCCTCAATCTTTTTTCCTCTTTAACTACTTCTTTTTGGGTAGCAATACCGGTAGAATCTATTACCGCATGCAGCATCCTTTCAGATTCCAAATAAAGGGCGATCTCCAACTGATGAGAAGGAAGCGTTTCAAAGTAGAATGTTCGATCAAAATCCGTATTGGCATTGTTTGTCCCTCCTGCTTTATCTAAAATCTTATTAAATTCTCCTCGCTTTACGTTTTTAGACCCCTCGAACATTAAATGTTCAAAAAAGTGTGCAAAGCCGGTTCTTCCTTCGGGTTCATTCTTTGACCCTACATGGTACAGCACAGACACATTAACGATAGGAGTTGAATTATCCTGATGCAGAATGACGTGCAATCCATTCTCTAAATCATACTCCTCAAACTCAATTCGCCTTTCTTGTGAAACAGCAAAGAATAAAACGAATGAACAAATTAGGATTAAAATATATTTCATGCTCAAATATAAGAATTGTTTAATATTTAATTTGTAGCCTTGATTGTTTTTAAGAAAAATCAAATTTTTCCTAAAATTTCCTTTGCCTGACCGTCTTCAAGTCTTGGGCCGTACTTGCTTACGATTGCTGAACTCGCAGCACTCGCTAGTTTACCTGCTTCAGCATGGCTGAGACCGTTGTTAATGCCATAAAGAAATGCTCCGGCAAATATATCTCCTGCACCGGTTGTATCAACTGCTTTGGCCGGAAAGGGGGCTATCTCAATAAATTCGGATCCATCATAAACCAGGGAGCCTTCTGCTCCCAGCGTTACCGCAAATTCTTTAGCTATTCCTTTCAATGCTTTTTTAACATCTTCTAGCCCGGATCCACCGGTATATAGTTTAGCCTCTTCAATATTGCAGAAAAGGAGGTCAATGCCACCACCAACGATCTCTTTCATCCGGTCATTAAAATACTTTACCATTGCAGGGTCCCAAAAAGTGAGGCTTGTTTTTACGCCACTTTCCCGTGCTATTTTCTTTGCCTCCAGAGCTACCTGGTAACCTGTCTCCGAGGAAACTAAAGCTCCCTCCAGATAAACATAATTGGAATTTTTAATCACTTCGGGGACTAGGTCATCAACAGATAAATCAGAAGTTACCCCTAAATAGGTATTCATTGTTCGCTCTGCGTCCGGAGTGATCATTACTAAACACTTTCCCGTAATACCCCGAAATAAATTATTAGGATTCAAATTGGTGTCTACTCCCGCTTTATTAAGTTCATCAATATAAAATGCTCCATCTTCGTCATCTGCAACCTTGCAGGTATAGAAGCCTTTGCCGCCTAGGGCACTCATTCCAACAATCGTATTTGCGGCAGACCCTCCTCCCTGCTTCTTCCTTATTTTTTCTTTTGCGGCTCCCAGAACAGTTCTCTGTCTTTCTTCATCAACCAAGGTCATCAAACCTTTTTCGATGCCATTTTCATCAAAGAAATTGTCTGTTACTTCTATTTCATAATCTACTATTGCGTTGCCAATAGCACATACATCATATTTTTTTGACATAAAATTTATTGTTATTCGGTATTTCTAAAATGGTATAGCTATATGATTAAATAACAGATTCAGTGAATAAACAATCCTTTCTTGAGCCTTTGAGTAACATTTGGTCTTCCTCCTGAAACGAGCTAAATAATGGCTTATCATGCTATTCAAGCCTTCAATACTGTAAGTCTCCGCTTTGCTTTGTACATGTTTATCAGCGGGGAGAATACTTTCGTAAGCTTTCCAATGATCAGTATAAAATAAGCGTATCTGCATTCTTATTAAACTTGAGCACAAGCGATCTCCAGTCTTTTCACTTCTGTCCCCGATGGTAAAACCCAACACCCTTTTACCTGCTCTATCCACAGCAATCCAGACCCATACACTGTTTTTTTTGTCTTAACATAACTATGGAACTCATCCACTTCTACTGCTTTTATCGGGTTTTCTTCACCCGTATGCAAGGGCTTTAAATCCTTTCCATACTTTTTTACCCCATTTATCACACTTACATGACTCACCCCCAACACACGTTCAATTCCTCTAAAACTCATACCCTCCAAATAGAGCCTTAGAGATGATCGTATATAATAATTATCGACACCTTTACCTAATTTAGACACCGTAAAGTTATAGTTACATGCTTTACAGGGAGAGCGTTGTTTACCTTGAACTTTACCGTTTTTGATGTATTGATGAGAACTTCACTTGGGACAGGCTGATATTTTCATAATCATTTTTATTACAAATCTATAACATTTTAGCTATGCTCTTTTTCTTTATATAAATTGTCATGATCCTTACTAAATTAGGTGCCTTATATAATAACTCCGGGGAAAGAGTTTGAAATTTTGCTAATATTTTTAGTGCAATGTGTTGCTTTTAAAGTATTCCGATTACTTTTGTTTGAATTTATAAAACTATTAATACCATAATGGCCAACTTAGAAGAAAAACAAAAAGCCCTCCAGGTTACAATAGATAAGCTTGAGAAAACATATGGAAAAGGGACTATCATGAAGCTTAGTGATGAAAAGATACAGGATATTCCTGTTATTCCAACCGGGTCATTAAGTCTGGATATGGCATTAGGAGTAGGCGGCATTCCGAGAGGTCGGATCATTGAGGTTTACGGACCGGAATCTTCCGGAAAAACTACTTTGGCAATGCACTGTATCGCAGAAGCACAAAAGCAAGGAGGTTTGGCTGCGTTTATTGATGCGGAACACGCTTTTGACAAAATTTATGCAGAAAAGCTGGGCATTGACACGGAAAATCTTTTGATCTCACAACCCGATAACGGTGAGCAGGCTCTGGAGATTGCGGAGCACCTGATCAGGTCCGGTGCCATAGATATTATTGTCATTGATTCAGTAGCAGCTCTTGTGCCAAGGGGGGAATTGGAAGGTGAAATGGGAGATAGCAAAGTGGGACTTCAGGCCCGCCTAATGTCTCAGGCCCTAAGAAAACTGACCGGAACGATTAATAAGACCGGTTGCTCATGCATCTTCATTAACCAGCTTCGTGAGAAAATTGGAGTGATGTTCGGAAATCCGGAAACGACCACCGGTGGGAATGCACTTAAGTTTTATGCCTCCATCAGATTAGACATCCGCAGGGTCAGCCAAATCAAGGAATCTGCTGACAATGTAATGGGGAATCGTACCAGAGTGAAGGTTGTGAAGAATAAGGTAGCTCCTCCCTTTAAGGTGGTTGAATTTGATATCATGTATGGAAAAGGGATTAGCAAAAGTGGGGAGATTGTGGATATTGGAGTCGAATTGGATGTGGTTCAGAAGTCCGGGTCTTGGTTTTCTTATGATGGTAACAAACTAGGACAGGGAAGAGATGCAGTTAAGGCACTGATAGAGGATAATCCGGAACTGATGGAAGCACTGGAAAATAAGATAAAAGAGAAGCTGAACGTATAAATAAAGCATGAATTCATTGAAGTGCCTATCCTGTAGTTCGGATTGCAATAACCGGATCAAGTCTGGCTGCCATAAGTGCAGGAACTATCCCTGAAATTATCCCTGTTATTCCGGCAACGCCTAGCCCAAGCATAATATTTCCAAATGTGAGTATAAGATCCAAGTTACCCAAACTTAAAAAGGATAGTAACCAGACCAGAAAAATTCCCACCCCACCACCAATAAGGCTGAGAAGAATCGCTTCAAAAAGGAATTGGAATAAAATAAAATAGTTTTTAGCTCCTAAAGACTTTTGCAGCCCGATAATACTGGTCCTTTCTCTTACGGATACAAACATGATGTTTGCTATTCCAAATCCGCCAACTAATATCGCAAACCCGCCAATAGCCCACCCTGCTATGCCAATAACATCAAATGTAGATCCAATAATATTCAGAAAAGCCTCTTGCTTTACTACTGAAAAGTTGTCTTTTTGCTTTGGACCCAGACCTCTTTTCATACGCATCAAACCGGTGATTTCGGCCTCTAACTCTGCCAGTTCAAGATCTTCTTCTAATCCTTTTATAGTCACTAATGGCTCTGCCCCGGTATTTCTTCCCGAATAATATAATTTTTGAAATGCTCTGTATGGGATATAAATATTCTCATCTTTGCTGACTTCGCCCAGAATCCCTTCGCCTTCTTCTCCGAGATAACCTATTACATTAAACTTTAATCCTTTGATTTTTATTTCTTTTCCAATGGGATTTGTTCCATTGAATAGCTCTTTGACAGACCGATGTCCGATGATCGCTACGTTTGTTCCGGACTCGGCTTCTTGTCTTGTGAAATATCTTCCAACTAATTTTGAGTAGTCATAATAGACATCTCTATGAGTGTATGCTACACCAAGAAGACTCAAATTATTACTACTGCTGCTTTTATGCTTGGCGGTTACGGATTTAAAGTTAAGGATGGTGACAGCTTCTGCATTTTTTAGATTTCTTCGAAGAAATTCATATTCTTCATAAGTCGTGTAAGGTCTTTTCAAATATTCCCACCAGGGCATATCTGCCCCAAATTCGAGCGGGAACCTTCTGATATCAAGATTACTGGCATCCAGAAAACTCAAGCTGTCTTTTATATTTCGTTCAAGAGAATCAACTAGAGTAAAAACAGTGATAATTGCAAAAATTCCGATTGTTACACCCAGAAGCGAAAGCATGGTTCTCAAAATATTCATTTTAAGCGCATCCCAACAAAAACGGAAACTTTCAAGGATTAGCTTTAATACCTGCACGGTTCTGATTGGCTTTATTCAAAGTTAAACAAACGAAAGACCATTACTTTGGTTCAAAGATTCATTCACTTATTTTTGATATGATTTACATAAACAATTTAAAGATAACTTAATTAATCAAATTGCTGCAACCTTGAGATAAAGTTGCTATCTTTGCAAATCTTTTTATCAAACAAATCAATTTTTTTCCTATGGGAATGAAATTATCCGAATTCAAATTCGACTTACCTTCTAGTTTAATAGCACTTCATCCAACGGATAATCGAGATGACTCCAGATTAATGGTCGTTCATAAAAATTCTGGAAAGATCGAACACAAGATTTTTAAAGATGTGGTCGAGTATTTTAATGAAGAAGATGTTTTCGTTATTAATGACACCAAGGTCTTTCCTGCACGACTTTACGGGAACAAGGAAAAGACAGGGGCAAAGATTGAAGTATTCCTTCTTAGAGAACTGAATCAGGAGATGAAGTTGTGGGATGTATTAGTTGATCCTGCCAGAAAGATTCGAGTCGGGAATAAACTGTATTTTGGTGACGGAGAGCTTGCTGCTGAGGTCATTGACAATACAACCAGTAGAGGCAGAACCATCAGATTTCTTTTAGATGGAGATCAGGAGCAATTCTACAAACTCATTGATTCGTTTGGTGAGACACCCCTCCCAAAAGAAATTAAAAGGGCAACAAAACCCGAAGACAGAGAAAGATTTCAGACTATCTATGCAAAAAAAATGGGTTCGGTCGTAGCTCCGACTGCAGGGCTGCACTTTACACCTCAATTAATGAAGCGTCTGGAGATAGTTGGTGTAAAGGTAGCGGCAATTACTCTTCATATTGGCTTGGGAACTTTCCGACCTGTTTATGTGGAGGACCTGACGAAATATAAGATGGATTCCGAGAACTACTGGGTAGAGGAAGAGACTGCTCATAGAGTAAATAAGGCCCTCAATGAAAAAAAGAAAATTTGTGCAGTCGGAACCACCGTGATGAAGACATTGGAGTCATCAGTCTCGGCGACAGGCCTTCTTAAAGAGAACTCCGGATGGACTGATAAGTTTATATTCCCCCCGTATGATTTCAAGATATGTGATACGCTCATCACTAACTTTCATCTTCCTGAGTCGACACTCCTTATGACAACTTCTGCGTTCGGTGGCTATGAATTAATTAAAGAAGCCTATCAAGTAGCAATAAAAGAAAAGTATCGCTTTTTCAGCTATGGGGATGCGATGTTAATCGTCTGAAAAAGTGAAGAAGTTTGCCATAATAGTGGCAGGAGGTTCGGGCACAAGAATGAAAAGCGATGTGCCTAAGCAATTTCTTAACCTCCGGGGTAACCCCATCATCATTAGAACTATCCGGCAGTTTATAGATGCTGATGAATCTATTGAACTGGTAGTTGTTCTTCCGGAGAAGCACCTCTCTTATTGGCAGAGATTAAAAGATGACTACCCTTTCATTAATTCCATTAAAGTTGCTATAGGGGGGGCTTCAAGAACAGAATCAGTCAGGTCTGGCCTGAAGGCAATTCCGGATGAAGGCTTAGTTGCAATTCATGATGCAGTCAGGCCCTTTGTTACTCCCGAAATAATCAATGACTCTTATAAGTCTGCCGCAGAAAAAGGTAGTGGAGTTGTTGCAGTTGCACTAAAAGACTCTGTCAGAGAAATCTCAGATCAGGATAAGTCCTTTGCCAGAGATCGGAATGATTTTGTTTTAGTGCAGACCCCTCAGGCTTTTAAGGTAGAATTAATAAAGAAGTCTTATGCCGAGTTAGAAGGTGATTATTCTGATGATGCAACGGTATTTGAAAAAACAAATCATGATGTTTTTTTAGTAGAGGGCAGCTATTCTAACATTAAAATAACCACACCGGAAGACATAAGATAATAATTATTTAAAATGTACAACAGGGTTAGTAATATTTTGCTATAGGCTTTCGGCTTGCTAACTTGCTGGGAGCGGCAGGGTGTAGTTATAAACTATGCTTGGATAGGGATAAATAAACCGCTACATTTTTCCAGGCAAAGTGAAAACACACTCCGGTAATGAAACTTCTAGAAAGTTCCAAACTTCCCAAAAGTTAATTATTCGCCAAATCGAAGAGGGCTTTTACGCTTTGCTATCGTGGTCATTTAAACCTCCAAGGTTTTCAAAACCTTGGAGGTTTTTGTGGTGCTGTCGTTTCGTTGGTTAAACCTTGCAGGTTTTTATCTATAGGCTATTACAAAAAAGACCTCACACTCCTACAAGGGCTTTATGACAGAGATTTCAGGAAACTTCTGGGAAGTTCCAAACTTCCCAAAAGTGAATGATTCGCCAAAGCGAAGAGGGCTTTTACGCTTTGTTATCGTGGTCATTTAAACCTCCAAGGTTTTCAAAACCTTGGAGGTTTTTGTGGTGCTGTCGTTTCGTTGGTTAAACCTTGCAGGTTTTTATCTATAGGCTATTACAAAAAAGACCTCACACTCCTACAAGGGCTTTTTTGTATTTTCGGGGCGTATCCAACTTGAGGCTTATTCGGTGTCGAGTTCCACCTTCGTTTTGCCGCCTGCATTTCGAATGGCGGTGATGATGGCGGTTTTACTGG
>JACONI010000042.1 GCA_014323825.1 Ekhidna sp.
CGTCTGTCATAAAGCCCTTGCAGGAGTGTGAGGGCTTTTTTTTGAATAAAATATAGATTAAAATCTTCAAGGTGTTCAAAACCTTGAAGGTTTAACTAACGAAACGACAGCACCACAAAAACCTCCAAGGTTTTGAAAACCTTGGAGGTTTCTCTAATATCATTCATTAACAATGCCCTTTTTTCGGTAAAGCGGCACGTTGGGCATTCAAAAAAGAATTTTTTTGCAACAGGGACGGGACACCGATCAGATAAAAATGCCTGCGGATTGCGCTACAGCAACCCCGTCCCAAACAACAATAACCGCTCGACGGACACCAGCTTTTACAACGGGTATGTAGCTGCCCGAAAGGCGTGGCTAATTGAAACCGACAGGTATCGACAGCACCACAAAAACCTCCAAGGTTTCCCAAACCTTGGAGGTTTAAATGACAACTCTTTTAAGGACTTAGCAGAAGGGCTGTCAATGAAAGAAAGGATTAACTAAAACGATGACCACACAAAGCAGGACTAAATCCTAGCCTGTTTACTTCTCCCGGGATTACAGTAAGCAGGTTAAAATACAATGAGGATTATGTAGTATCATTGTAAATTGATAACAGAATTAAATAAAAAACTGTCTGCTTATTTTAAGACGGGACACATTTAGCTTTGTACTTTTACAGCACTCACAGCATGAAATATTTAAACAGTATTATTGAAAGAATAGGGAATACCCCTCTTGTAAAACTCAATAACATTACGCAGGGAATTAAGGGAACCGTACTTGTGAAAGTCGAATATTTTAATCCCGGCCACTCCGTCAAGGACAGGATTGCGCTCAAGATGATTGAAGATGCAGAGAAAGAGGGTGTCCTTAAACCGGGGGGGACAATCATTGAAGGGACTTCGGGGAATACCGGAATGGGACTTGCTCTTGTCGCCATTGCAAAAGGTTATAAATGTATTTTTACGCTTTCAGACAAGCAGAGTAAAGAAAAGATGGATGTATTAAGAGCAATGGGAGCAGAAGTAATCGTTTGTCCTGCCAATGTTCGGCCGGAAGATTCGAGATCTTACTATTCTGTTGCGAAAAAGTTAAATGGAGACATTCCCAACTCTTTTTATCCCAATCAATACGATAACATTTCCAATACTACAGCTCATTATGAGACAACCGGCCCTGAGATTTGGGACGATACGGATGGCAGCATCACTCACTACGCTGCCGGTATGGGCACAGGGGGTACCATTAGCGGGACCTCAAGATACCTGAAAGAGCAAAAACCCGACCTGATTACCGTAGGGATTGATTCGTATGGTTCCGTATTCAAAAAATATCAAGAAACCGGGGAGTTTGATGAAAAAGAGATTTA
Source organism: Ekhidna sp. (assembly GCA_014323825.1). Taxonomy (GTDB): domain Bacteria; phylum Bacteroidota; class Bacteroidia; order Cytophagales; family Cyclobacteriaceae; genus Ekhidna. The sequence goes on from JACONI010000042.1 coordinate 1,355, forward strand.
TCCATATCTGACTGAGGGAATAGGAGAAGACATTCTGCCGAAAAATGTGGATTTCAGCATGGTTGATCACATTGTTCAGGTTACTGATAAGGATTCAGCAATTATGACACGTGTTTTAGCAAGAGAGGAGGGCTTATTCATTGGGTGGTCTTGCGGAGCAGCGGTATTCGGAGCCCTGAAGTACGCCAAAGAAAACCTGAAAGAAAAAGATGTAATGGTTATCATCCTTCCGGACCATGGAACAAGGTACTTAGGTAAGGTTTATAACGATGACTGGATGAAAGACCATGGATTTCTTGAGAAAAGGAAGTTTGCATCCGCAACGGATATCATCACTCACAGGAATGATTCCTCCCGGCTTTTCACGATTGATCAGCAGTTTAAAATAGGAGATGCTATTCAACAGATGAATGGGGAAGGAATAGACCAGGCACCTGTTATATCCGGAGATGAGTTTGTTGGAAGTATTTCTGACAGCAAGATTCTTTCAAGCCTCATCAATACCCCTGAACTTAAAGATCGGCCGGTTGCCGAAATAATGGACGAAGGTTTTCAGTTTGTATCTCCACATGAGACCATTGATGTAATGTCTTCAATGCTGGACAAGAACAGGAAAGCACTTTTAGTAAGAGACAGCACTCATAAGGTTCATATTATCACGCAAAGCGATCTTTTGGCAGCTATGATGAATTGATCCGCTGTAATTATCCTTTAAAAACAAAGTTTTAACTTTTCACCTTATCGTTCCGGCGAGTTCGCCGGGGTCTTTAAACGGATGAATTCAAATCAACCAATTGGTATTTTCGACAGTGGGGTCGGAGGTCTGACCGTAGCAAAGGCGGTCAAAAAAATATTACCAAATGAATCCATCATCTATTTTGGAGATACCGCTCACCTTCCTTATGGGGATAAATCCGTTGCTGCCATTCAGGCTTATTCCGTTCGGATCGCTGCTTATTTACTGAATCGGGGGTGTAAGGTGATATTGATCGCCTGTAATTCGGCTTCATCTGCTGCCTATGATCTTGTGCGAGCGTTTGTTGGAAAAAAGGCAATGGTTTTTGATGTCATTAATCCGACAATCGATGACTTGAGAGAGAATGGGAGCGGCCGGAAAATTGGGTTAATAGGTACACAACAAACGGTAAACTCCGGAGTCTATGCTAAGAAAATCAAGCGGTTAAATCGCAACATTAATTTTGTTGCTTTAGCCACACCCCTTCTGGTTCCCATGATTGAAGAAGGCATCTTTGAGGAGCAAATCAGTATGGATATTATTAAAAAATATCTTTCGGATAAATCGCTGGATCATATCAACGCTTTAATTCTCGGTTGTACGCATTATCCCATTATCAAAAAGCAGATTGGTTCGTATTTTTCAGGAGCCGGAAAGGAAGTTGAAGTTATTGATGCTGCCGAGAAGGTTGCAAAAACACTTAAATCACATCTGGAACATCATCTGTTACATGCAAAAGTAAAGTGTAAGGGTGACGAATTTAAGGTTTCCGATTACACCGCTTCGTTTGAGAAGATCACCAGGATATTTTTTGGAGAGGAAGTAAATTTGGAGCGGGTCTCAATCGGAGAAGTGTTTTAATAAAGTGTTTATTATCAATGGGAATCCTCTTTCACTTTTCTATTGCGATCATTCATGGATTAATATCATTCTTTTTTTCTATGTCTGCTGTCTTACTTCTTTACCTCCTTAATCACAGCAAAAACATTCTCTTTATTAAGCCTAAATCACTAAAATCGTGGGATTTGAAATAATGAATATCACATTTATTGCAATGTTCATTTCCATTGCATTTCTGTTTAAGAAATACTACCTTAAAGAAATAAATCCAATGGCAGGATATAAGACGAAGAAATCTATGAAATCTCAGAAAGTATGGACAATGGCTAATTCGTATTCCTCTGACCTACTTTTTAGGCACACACTTATTTTACCGGTAATCCAAATAATGTTATACTTCATATATGGAAGATTAGTGGCGTTATTTGGCATGTTAGGAATATGGATTTTAATGCTTATAAGCACAATAATTCAAACAGAATCTTTTTTAAAAAAGAGTGGTTTTTAACGGCAAGTAAAAGTGATAAAAATGGTTGAGTGTGGTGGAGAAGGGATGGTTTTATCCCCCTCGCTTCCCTGGAAATATAAGGCTTTGTTTAAGCCCTAATAAACTGTATTTTCTACCTGAGTTTAATTGAGTAATTTTTTAATTTCGAACGTGATTTCATTTCTTTTTTATCTGGCTTTTCTTCTCTTATTTGTCATTGCGGCCGTTTATGCAGAGCGTAAGACAGCCGCTTTCATCCAGAGCAGATTAGGCCCTATGGAGGCAGGGCCGAAAGGCGTTTTACAAACCATTGCAGACCTTCTCAAGATGCTTCAAAAGGAAGATATCAGCGCTACGGCTGTGGATAAGTTTCCATTTCTGATTGCTCCTGTCATTGTTTTTTCCGCTGTTTTTGCAGGCTACTCTGTTCTTCCCGTCAATGCGGGGCTTTCAGGTTCAACCATTGAAAGCGGGCTTTTCTTATTGCTGGCAATTGTCTCATTGGATGTACTTGGTATTCTCATGGCAGGCTGGGCATCCAATAACAAATACAGCCTATATGGAGCGATGCGTTCCGTGGCTCAAATTGTATCGTATGAGATTCCTTTGGGATTAAGTGTTTTGAGTGTTGTGATAATCACCGGAACACTTGATCTTCAAAAAATAAGCTTCTTACAACAGGGGAATGGATTACCGGATTGGAACATTGTACAACACCCGTTACTGATTTTTTCATTCGTCATTTTCTTTATTTCCGGACTAGCAGAATCCAACCGGACACCTTTTGATTTGCCGGAGTCAGAGTCTGAATTGATTGGAGGATACCATACTGAGTATTCAGGCTTCAGGTGGGGTATCTTCATGCTTTCGGAATATGGAATGATGCTTTTACTTTCCATTTTGGGGGCGATCTTGTTTTTCGGAGGGTGGAATTCTCCGCTGCCAAACATTGGTGGATTGAAGTTATATGAGTTGACTTCGGGGATGGTTTTGGGAACATTTTGGTTGCTGGCAAAAGCATTAGTTTTGATTTTCGTACAGATGTGGCTGCGATGGACGTTGCCTAGGCTAAGGGTGGATCAACTGATGAGTTTATCCTGGAAATACCTTACACCAATCTCTCTGTTAATGCTGTTTATTTGTGCAGTCTGGAAATGGTGGTTGATGAGTTGATGAGTTATTTTTTGAACATATCAGATAGTATCAAAACGACCTTTAAAGGGATGGCATTATCTATTTTATACTTTTTTAATGCTCGGAAAAAAAGACAGAAGAAATATCTCACGGACGAGAACTACCATGAAAAAGCAGGGGGCATCTTCACCGTACAATATCCGAAAGAATCCATTCCGATACCTGATAACGGGAGGTATCAGTTGCATAATGAGATTGATGACTGTATTGTCTGTGATAAGTGTGCTAAAATCTGTCCGGTTGATTGCATTAACATAGAACCGGTTCGTTCGCCCGAAGTTTTCGGTCAGACTTCTGACGGTACGCCACTCAGGATTCATGCCGCCAAATTTGATATTGACATGTCCAAATGCTGCTTTTGCGGGCTATGTACGGTTGTATGTCCTACAGAGTGCTTAACCATGACAAAGGAATTTGACTTTAGCACGAGTGATATTCTGGATCACAATTTTTCTTTTAGCAAAATGAATGAACAGGAGATCGCCGAGAAAAAGAAAGCATTTAATGATTATCAACAGCAAAAAGCAAAGACAGCACTTCCGGCAATCGGGAGTTCCGGTTTAGCTTCTAAAAAGCCGGCAATAAAGCCCGTTTTTAAGCCTAAAATGCCTAAGAAGAAGTGATTGGGATTATTCATATATTCATCAGCGTATTAATCCTACTCGGAGTTTCAATAATCGTTCTGTCAAACAACATCGTTCATGCGGCTTATGCACTTGCCTTGACTTTGGTTGGTGTTGCCGGGATGTATGTGCTGATGAATGCAGAATTATTGGCTGTTGTTCAAATACTGATCTATGCAGGGGGTGTGGTGATTTTATTGGCTTTTGGAGTGATGTTGACCAATCGCCTGAGAGGTGAGAAAGTAGTGACTGATTCCGGAAATAAGTGGATAGGAGCAATCATTTCGATAGTGATTTTCCTGGGATTTGCTTATTTAATTCAATCAACCGATTTTGGAGCAGGCGAGATTCGAACCCCTTCAGATCAGATTCAGCAAATTGGAATTGCTTTCCTCACAAAACATTTATTGGCTTTTGAGCTTATTGCGTTCATTTTACTCGTCGCTTTGGTGGGAGCTGCCTATTTAGCTAAAATGTCCTCAGATGAATGAATGGATGTCTACATATTATCTCTATTTGGCTGCTTTGCTTTTTAGTTCGGGAGTGTTTGTGGTCATTACGAAGAAGAATCTGATCTTTATTTTAATAGGAGTTGAGTTGATGCTTAATGCGGGAAATGTTTTACTGGCATTTTTCTCTCGGTTTGATTCAAGTCTGAATGGTCAGATATTTGCCATTTTCTCCGTTGTACTGACGGTTTGTGAGGTTTCGATCGCACTTGCTATACTGCTCAATATTTACAAAAAACAAAGAGTGTCCAACCTGGAAGAATTGCAGGAGGTAGGTAATGAGTGAGTTAATTCTCATTTTGATTATTCTTTTTTTACCGCTTCTCAGCGGTTTAGTAGGATTTATCAGCAAATACTCTTCGATCATTTCAATCGTTGGCGTAAGTTTTTCTTTTCTCTTTTCACTTGTCTTGGCTTTTGACCGGAAAGTAATCCGTTTTGAATGGCTTTGGGTGGAAGGAGTCGTCTTTTCAATACATATTGATCGTATTTCATCTGTCCTTATTGTTCTGGTGAATCTTATTTCACTGCTTGTACTTATCTACTCAAGCCGGTACATGGAAGAGGATAACGGCGATAAGCGATACTTTGCTTTTCTTGGTTTTTTCATTTTTTCAATGCTCGGCCTGTTGATGACAAACCATTTACTGCTGTTGTTTGTCTTTTGGGAGCTTGTGGGACTTGCTTCATACCTTTTAATTGGGTTTTGGTATCAAAAAGAAAGCGTACCGGCATCAGCCAGAACTTCCTTCATGATCAATCGCATAGCAGATACTTCATTGCTGGCAGGAATCATTCTTCTGTTTAGAGATGGTTTTGATTTAACAATTGGCTCTGAGCCAATCTTATGGACGATTTTACCTTCGATTTTGATTGCTGTTGGTGCTTTTGGTAAATCGGCACAATTGCCTTTTTCAGGTTGGTTGTTAAAGGCTATGGCAGGTCCGACACCTGTTTCTGCCTTGATTCATGCTGCGACAATGGTGGCGGCAGGTGTTTATTTATTGGTACGAGTTTCTCCTTTTCTTCCCCAAGAGGTCTTGAATTTTATTGCCATCATAGGATGCTTAACTTCTTGCTATGCTGCTATTTGTGCGATCGTCCGGCATGATATAAAAAAAGTGTTGGCATTTTCAACCATTTCACAATTGGGCTATATGGTGCTTGGAATTGGTGTCGGGGCTGCGGATGCTTCTTTGTTTCATTTGATTACACATGCTTTTTTCAAAGCAGGACTTTTCCTGGGGGCGGCCTCCGTAATTAACTTCATGTGTAATGCCCATAAGAATGACTCCCGGGATATGCGATATATGGGAGGATTAACAAGTAAGCTTCCGTGGACATGCCGGTCTTTTATTTTGTGCAGCTTGGCACTTGCCGGACTGCCGTTGTTTTCAGGTTTTTTGTCTAAAGATAGTATTCTTCTTGGTGCCTGGCTGTTTGCAACAAAGACAGGCTCATGGGCTTACATCATTTCAGACCTTGCAATTTTCACGACCTTATTGACGGCATTCTATGTTGCAAGGATGGTTCTTCTTGTCTTTTTTGGTACTCCAAGAACGAATCTTACCAATTACAAATACAGGGAGAGTAAAAGGCTTTACTTTCCATTGGTCATCTTGGGAGTATTCTCTTTGTTTATATTTTTCAACTTAAATCCTCTTGGACATTCAAGTTATCTCATTGAATACATGGGATTTCCAATTCAACACCTTGAAGGAAGTATCATTCCATTCTTGTCAATTTTAATGGTTATTTCAGGATTTGTACTGGCCTTTTCCTGGTTTAAACCGGGGGCTAAGTACACTACGACCTATTTAAAAAACTCCCAACCTAAATCCGGTTTGGGTATATTTGCTTTGGAGGGTTTTCAATTAGGTGAATTGTACCGAAGAGTCGGTATTGCCATTTATAAACTATCGCTGGCTGCTGCCTATCTGGACAGGCAGGTTATTGATCCGATGCTTCACTTTGTTTCAATTGGTTCTGTCGTAGGATCAAAAGTATTAGCATTAATAGAACGCTTTATGGTAAACGGCCCGGTAAATTTATCGGCTTCTATTTTAGCCTTTCTGGGAAAGCGATTTGCGGGTTTGAGTGCCAGAGATGGACAAACTCAGATTATCTGGTTGTTAGTGATGGTTATCTTGATTTTAGGCTGGTTCATATTTTTTTAACTAATTAAATGCAATACTTGCTCTCCTACATTTTTCTTTTCCCGCTCCTTATCGCTTTCGTGATGTTGTTCATTCCATCCGAACACCGGGGGGTTTTTAGAAGATTAGCTCTGGCGGCGACGAGTGTGCAGTCATTATTGTCAGGAGTATTGCTATATCATTTTGATAAGCAACTAAAGCCCTCAAGTTGGGAAGCTGCTTTTCAGTTTGTAGAACAATCTGATTGGATCAATCTGGGACTGGGATTTATTGGTGATTTAAGAATTGAATACTACTTGGGGGTAGATGGAATCAGTCTTCCTTTGGTTGCGCTCTCTTCTTTGGTGCTGCTTATCGGTGTTATTTCCTCATGGAATATTCGGGAAAAGGTAAAAGGGTATTTTATTCTTTATTTGATCCTGAGTGGAAGTATAATCGGATGTTTTGTTGCCCTTGACTTCTTCCTTTTCTACCTCTGCTTTGAATTTATGCTGCTACCCATGTTTTTCCTGATTGGAATTTGGGGTGGCGAAAGAAGGTCCTATGCCTCAATTAAGTTTTTTCTTTATACGCTCTTTGGGTCATTATTCATCTTAATCGTGATGATTGGACTTTATATGAGTATTGAGAAAGGAGGTATCAATTCTTTCAGTATCACTGCGATGCTGGACGGAAACTACCTTGAAGATTCAATATTAAATCCTGCTGAAAGAGGAAAGATAATTGGCCGACCTGCAAGAGCATTAGCCTTCATTTTTTTATTGATCGGATTTGGGATCAAACTTCCTTTGGTTCCTGTGCACACATGGCTTCCGGATGCCCACGTTGAGGCTCCAACACCAATTTCTGTAGTGCTTGCCGGTCTTTTACTAAAAATTGGTGCTTACGGGCTTTTCAGAATTTTGTATGGGGTCTTCCCGGACATGGCTGTCAAATATGCAACGTGGGTGGCCTCCTTTGGGGTTCTGTCAATCTTGTATGGAGGGTTGAATGCGCTGGCCCAAAGAGACCTGAAGAAGATGGTCGCTTACTCATCGGTTTCTCACATGGGATTTGTTCTGGTTGGGCTGGCCTCCCTGACTTCTATTGGTTTCTCCGGGGCGTTGTTTCATATGATTTCTCATGGCATCATTTCTCCTGCACTTTTCCTTTTGGCCGGGGTTATCTATGATCGAACGCATAACCGACTGATGGATGACTTCAGCGGACTTGCTTCTAAAATGCCTGTTTATGCTTTCTTTACGGCAGTATTCTTTTTTGCCGGCTTGGGATTACCGGGGTTATCAGGATTTGTAGGAGAATTAATGGTTTTAATGGGAGCTTTCTCCACCTCTGTTTTTGGATATTGGTTAGCCATTTTGGCGGTTTTAGGTATCATTATCTCAGCCGCCTATTTTCTATGGACAATTCAACGGATGTTTTTTGGACACTATTTTGTGCGAGAATCAGTCCGGAAAGAAAACATGTTTGATCTTACTTCCGGAGAAAAAGCCATGTTCATTCCATTAGCGTTATTCGTGCTCTTATTGGGAATTTTTCCGAATCTAATTTTGAATTATTCGAATGAAACCATCCAATTCTTTATCAATTATATCAGTCAGTTTAGACCATGAATCTGAAGGATCAATTAGTTCAAATACTAAGTGACCTATCATCGGTAGCACAGGAGTCTTCGCTCATTTTAGGGGCATTGATCTTGCTGGTTACCGGTCTTATTTTTACGAATGAAGCACTCTTAAAATGTATCTTTATTCTTTCTTTAGGCATAGCATCATACTATTCCTTGAAAGTATCCTCCTTTGGTTTTATTTTGAGTAACAGTTTGGAGATCAGTCATTTAAACAGTAAGTTCAGTCAATTACTAATTGGTTCAACAGTCCTCTTGGTATTATTTCAACGAAAGAAGCAGATAACAGAGTTTTATTTTCTTATCCTGTCGCTTCTTGTCGGGAGTCTTTTCATGATCAAGGCCAATAGCCTTCTTATGGTTTATCTGTCGGTAGAGTTAGTATCCTATGCGTCCTACATCTTATCAGAGTTTTCCTTTACAAAAAGAGGGAATGAATCAGCGATAAAATATCTGCTTTTTGGAGCCGTAAGTTCTGCTATTTTACTGATTGGGTTAGGGTTGGTTTATGGATCAACCGGAAGTTTCTACTTGTCCGTTTTAGACGCATCTCTTTTCAATTCAGCGTTATCTCAAACCGGACTTCTCTTTGTCATTTTTGGAATCTTCTTCAAAACATCCATCTTTCCTTTCCATATTTGGACCCCTGCCGTCTATCAATCCGCACCGGTAGATGCAGTCGCTATTTTTTCTGTCGTTCCTAAGCTGTCAGGATTGATACTTTTGCATAATTTCCTTTCTCACATTCAATTGTCAACGGACCACTGGATAGTGGAAGTGATCATATTAATGGGAATGATGACTGTAATTACAGGCACATTGGGTGCAATAAAACAATCTGACACAAGGCGTATGATTGCTTTTGGTTCAATTGGGCACTCCGGCTTTCTTTTCGTTTTTGTGATCAGTAATCAACTTTTGATGGATGCCTTTTGGTTTTACTCTGTGACCTATGCCATCATGAGTATGGGTGCCTTCTACATTATTCATTGTTTTGAGGCCAATTCAATTGAGCGGAACAGTCAGTATGCTTTTATTAATAATCAGGTTTTAATGCTTGTTTCTTTTACTTTCATCCTTATCTCACTTGTTGGTATTCCACCGCTTTCAGGATTTACCGCAAAGTTTTTTCTATTCTCTTACTTATGGGACTGGTATCAATCCTCCCAATCTCATTTGGTGCTCAGCTATCTGTTAATTTCTGTTTTTGCAACAGTAGCTGCATTATTTTATTACCTGAGAATTCCATATTTCTATTTTTTACAATCAAATATTATGAAAAAGGAGGTAAAGTCGACAGAAATTGCTTTATCAGCGAAAATCATTGCAACGCTTTTCGGAGTTATCCTATTATTATTGTTCTTTGTACCACAGTTGGTTGTGTAAACAGCTAAATTTAATGCGATGAGCGATCCAATTAAACACGAATGTGGCATTGCACACCTAAGACTTCGGAAGCCGCTTCAATATTATATTGACAAGCACGACTTATCATACGCCGCAAAAAAGATGTACCTGTTGATGAAGAAGCAGAGCAATAGAGGACAAGACGGAGTAGGGGTCGCTAATATCAAAATAGACCTTCCTCCGGGGTATCGGTATATAAGCAGGTACAGGACTATTGACGGAAATCCCATTGAGTCAATTTTTAGTAAAATCAGCAGGAAACTTGAAAAGGCAAAAAGAGATGAGTCCGGAGATCATAACAATGCCGGGTGGCTGAAGGAAAATTATGCTTTTACCGGAGAAGTGTGGCTGGGACACCTTCGATACGGAACTCACGGTAAAAACAACGTTGAGAATTGTCACCCTTTTCTAAGACAAAATAATTGGAAAAGCCGAAACCTCGTGATGGCCGGCAACTTCAACATGACCAATGTTGATGAACTTTTTGATAAGTTGGTTGAACTCGGCCAGTTTCCAAAGGAAAAAGTTGATACGGTGACTGTTATGGAAAAAATCGGCCACTTCATTGATGAAGAAAACCAACGAATTTTTGATAAATACAGCCGTCAGTTATCTAATGAAGAAATCACGTATAAAATTGAGGAAGAGATAGATTTTCAACGAGTGCTTGAAAGGTCATGCAGAGACTTTGACGGGGGCTACACCATGGCAGGACTGCTCGGGCATGGAGCCTCTTTTGTTGCAAGGGATCCGGCCGGAATTCGTCCTGCATATTACTATGCCGATGACGAAATTATCGTCGTTGCTTCCGAAAAACCCGCAATAAAGACTGCCTCCGGATGCGATTATGATGAGATCAAGGAGATCACTCCCGGATATGCTTTAATCATTAATAAGAAAGGTGACTTTGAAGAAAAGCAATTCATAGACCAGCTGCCGAGAAGAGCATGCAGCTTTGAGCGGATTTACTTCTCAAGAGGAACGGACCCTGACATTTACAATGAGCGAAGAAAATTAGGAGAATTGCTTGTTCCGCAAGTATTGAAAGCGATCAATTTCGACCTTAAGAATACGGTCTTTTCCTACATTCCGAACACTGCCGAGATATCCTTTCTTGGGTTGATGCGTGGTATTGACAGCTACCTGACTGAAAAAAGAAAAGAAGTGATTCTGGAGGGAAAACCATCCACTGATTCAATAGAGCAGATGTTGACCTTTCAGCCAAGAGTGGAAAAGCTCGTATTAAAGGATGCAAAGCTTAGAACGTTCATCACTGATGATGATAATCGAGATGAACTGGTCTCCCATGTTTATGATACAACCTATGAAGTCATCAATAAAGGAACCGATACGCTTGTAGTAATAGATGACAGTATCGTAAGAGGAACTACCCTTGAAAAAAGTATTCTGACACTACTTGACAGGCTGGAGCCTAAAAAAATTGTCTTTGTCTCCTCAGCTCCGCAAATCAGGTTCCCGGATTGTTATGGTATTGACATGAGCAAGATGAAGGAATTTCTTGCATTCAGAGCAGTATTGGATTTATTAAAAGAGAATGACAGAGCATATCTTTTGGATGAGGTGTTTGATAAGTGCCTGGCATCCCGGCAAGATGATATGATTAGCAATCATGTGAATGAACTCTATCAACAATTCACGGATGAGGAAATAGCAAAAAAAATTTCCGAAATCGTGGCACCAAAAGAGATGAATGCCGAAGTGGAGGTGGTTTATCAATCCGTTGAAAATCTGCACAAAGCCTGCCCGAATCATTTAGGAGATTGGTACTTTACGGGAGATTACCCTACGAAAGGAGGAAACCATGTAGTAAACAGGGCTTTTGTCAATTTTATGAAAGGAGCAGAGGTAAGGGCTTATTAAACAATTACTATGGTGAACCCAAGCACTGCAAGTCAACCTGCATGGGTGCTTTTTTGAATCATTGTTTTTATTCAAACGTAAAGTGGTGAAAACGATGAGGATAGCAACCTCCAAGATTTTCAAAACCCTCAAGGTTTAAATAAACAACTCCCTTTTGGAAAGTTTCCACCTTTCCAAAAGTTCCCTTTCCATCCCAAAATCAAGTAAATCCTGTTCAAGACAACCACCCCACAAAAAAACCTCCAAGGTTTCCCAAAACCTTGGAGGTTTAAAAAAGATTTAAAAAAAATTAAATAATTTTTGTATGTTTAAAAAATCAAACATACATTTGCACAATGATATTATACAGAATGTAGTAATACTGTTTACGGAACTAATTTGATAACCTTTAAAATTACACAGCTATGCTTAGTACCAAATTTATTAAACAAAACAAAACAAAACAAAACAAAACAAAACAAAACAGTTCTCCAGCAGCCTCAGGCGGGTTTTAGCCGGCCCGGTGTTATGCTTGGCCTGCGGCACGGCCTT
>JACONI010000043.1 GCA_014323825.1 Ekhidna sp.
AGGGTCTCATTGTCCACTTTCTCTGCCCTTATCCATTCTACATTAGAGGCTACGGTCCAATCCCCTCCGCTAGCTGTGACGGCAATATCAGTCGGCTCCGGCTCATCGGCAGGAACGGAAAGGGCAGTTTTGGATAAGGTTATTTGTGCCCCGTCCTGCGTTACGTTAATCGTACCGCTGACTTCGCCTATGGAGGCAGTGACCATGCCTTTCCGAGGTTCAGGTTTGTTATTTGCCTGACAACTCACGCGCAGGGTCTCATTGTCGACCTTTTGTGCTTTTATCCATTCTACATTAGAGGCTACGGTCCAATCCCCTCCGCTCGCCGTGACGGTTATGTCTGTCGGTTCCAGCTCATCGGCAGAAATGGCAAGGGCAGTTTTAGCTAAAGCTAAGTTTATTTCTACGGGCTTATCGTCGTCCCCGCAAGCGGTTAGCGCCATGCCCGCGACCATAAATAGGAGAACTTTCGGAAAAAGTTTAACTATATATAGGGGGGGGGGGTATAATAAAAGAGTACATCATAAAAAAAATTATTGGTTAAAAAATTATTTCAGTTGCAAGGTTAAACATCTTTTTATAAAAATGCAAAGTAAGGATAAAAATATTTAATTGTCAAGGGGTCTTCTATTTTTTTATTAAAAATATAGATAAATTTAAAAAGGAGTGGTTACTGTGCGGATGCTGAAAAGAAACCATCAATTGAATATAATTGGATAACAATGCCCATAAGGCTAAACTTTTTAAGATCAATCAAAATAAAATTAAGTTGGATATTCTTATATTAACTGTATATAAACAATTTCTTCCAGCTTAACCATTTTTATTAATTTCAAATCCCTATGGAAAATCAAAAAGCCTTCAGAAAGATCATGGTAGCGAATAGAGGTGAAATTGCTATTCGAGTATTACGAGCCATCTCCGAATTGCACATTAAGTCGGTGGCTGTTTTCACGCATGAAGACAGGTATTCGCTTCATCGGTACAAGGCGGACGAAGCCTATCAAATTGGGTCAAATGATAATCCGCTGAAGCCTTATCTGGATATTGAAGAGATTATTTCCGTAGCTAAAGAAAACGATGTGGAAGCTATCCATCCCGGATATGGCTTCTTGTCAGAAAATGTTCACTTTGCTGCCAGATGTCGGGAAGAGGGAATCACGTTTATAGGTCCTTTACCTGAGGTGATGGGTCAGCTGGGAGATAAAATAATGGCAAAGAAAGTAGCAAGAGCTGTAGAAGTTCCGGTAATAGAAGACAATCAGGAAATACTTACTGACGAAGAAGCTGCGAAGAGGGAAGCAAAACGTATCGGATACCCAATTATAATCAAAGCTTCTGCCGGAGGAGGAGGTAGAGGGATGCGCGTGGTGAGAAATGAAAAAGAGCTCATTAAATCCTATAATGAAGCTAAATCTGAAGCAGGGAAAGCTTTTGGAGATGATACGATTTTTCTTGAAAAATATGTTGAAACCCCGAAGCATATTGAGGTACAGATACTAGCTGATAATTATAAAAATATTGTTCATCTGTATGAACGGGACTGTTCTGTTCAGCGTCGTTTTCAAAAGGTTGTTGAAGTGGCTCCAAGCGTTGGGCTGAAGGAAGAGACCCGGCAAAAGCTCTATGATTATGCCCTCAGAATTGCCAGAGAAGTAAATTACAACAATGCAGGAACTGTTGAATTCTTAGTTGATCCGGAGGAAAATATTTATTTCATAGAGGTCAATCCCCGAGTCCAGGTAGAGCACACGATTACAGAAGAAATCACCGGAATAGATATTGTAAGGACCCAGATTTTGATTGCCTCAGGTTGTAGATTGGAACGCCCTCAAATCTATATAAAAAGCCAGGAAGATATTAAAATAAGAGGTTTTGCTGTGCAATGCAGAGTTACGACCGAAGATCCTGAGAATGGTTTTAAGCCGGATTACGGAACAGTGGTCGCTTATAGAAGTGCCGGTGGATTTGGGATACGATTGGATGCCGGAAATGTGTATCAGGGAGTAAAGATCTCCCCGTTTTTTGATTCATTGTTAGTTAAAGTAACTGCGAGAGGCCGAACGCTTAAAGGAGCGGCTCAAAGACTACATCGAGCCTTGAGAGAATTCAGGATAAGGGGTGTGAAAACGAATATAGGGTTTTTAGAAAATGTAATCTATACGAAGGAATTTCTTGAGGGGCGATCAACGGTTAATTTCATTGATAATAATCCGGATCTTTTTAAAATTGAAAAAAGCTTTGATCGGGGAACCAAAACACTTAGTTACATAGGGAATATTACAGTAAACGGTAATCCTGACGTTAAGTTCAAAGACCCGAATAAGACTTTCAGAAACCCCGTCTTACCTTCTGTTGATCGTACTTCTCAAGCACCCGAAGGCACCCGGGATTTGCTCAAGCAATTGGGAAGAAACGATTTTATTAAACACATTAAAGATGACTCCAAGATTCATTTTACTGACACAACATTTCGGGATGCCCACCAGTCACTCCTAGCCACGCGATTCCGAACGGAGGATATGTTAAAAGTGGCTGAGAGTTATGCCATTCAGAACCCGGAGGTCTTTTCATTAGAAATGTGGGGAGGAGCTACATTTGATGTGAGCATGCGCTTCTTAAAGGAAAGTCCCTGGAAAAGACTTCAGCTTCTTCGGGAAGCAGTCCCCAATATTCTCTTTCAGATGCTATTAAGAGGATCCAATGCTGTTGGATATACTGCTTATCCTGATAACTTGATAGAAAAGTTCATTGAGAAATCTGCCGAGAACGGAATGGATATCTTTCGGATTTTTGATTCCCTCAATTGGATAGAGAACATGAAAGTTAGTATCCGGGCCGTTCGTGATCGCACCGACTCATTAGCCGAGGCATGCATCTGCTATACCGGAGAAATTCAGGATAAAGATCAGAGGAAATATACTTTACAGTATTATCTTGATATGGCACGACAGCTGGAAGATGAAGGGGCACATATCCTGGCGATCAAAGACATGGCCGGCTTGCTTAAACCGTATAGTGCTTCGGTCTTGATCTCAGCATTAAAGAAAGCTATTGACCTGCCTATTCATTTACATACGCATGACACTTCTTCCATGCAGGCGGCAATGTATTTAAAAGCCATTGAGGCCGGAGTTGACATTGTAGATGTGGCCCTGGCCTCTGTTTCCGGCTTGACATCTCAACCCAACTTCAACTCACTGGCAGCCACACTGGATTTTCATGAAAGAGGAAGAAAGATGAATCTCGACTCATTGAATGCGCATAGTACCTATTTTGAAGATGTCAGGGAGTTTTATTACCCATTTGAATCCGGTCTGAAGGCCGGAACTGCTGAGGTTTATGAACACGAAATTCCGGGAGGACAATACTCCAATTTGCGACCCCAGGCTATAGCACTGGGATTGGAACATAAGTTCGAAACCATTAAGAAAAATTACGCCAAAGTGAATGAACTGTTCGGAGATATTGTGAAAGTAACCCCTTCATCAAAAGTAGTGGGCGATATGGCTATGTTCATGACGGCTAATGATCTTTCTGTCAAAGATATTTTTGAAAAAGGAGACTCCTTGTCATTCCCTGAGTCCGTTATTGGGTTATTCAAAGGGAATCTTGGCCGGCCACACAACGGGTTCCCGAAGGGAATCAGTAGGATAATCCTAAAGAATCAGCAGCAAATCAAAGGACGTATAAATGATAGTATGGTTCCAATTGATTTTGAAATGGAATTTAAGAAATTTCAGAAAGTGTATCCCGCTGCTGCATTTGAAGATTTCTTATCTTACAAACTTTATCCAAAAGTCTTTAAGGAATATTATGATCATATTCGGGAGTTTGGTGAAGTAAGTTATCTACCAACACCTACCTTCTTTTACGGGATGAAGGTAGGCGAAGAGATCATGGTAACGATAGGAAAAGGAAAAACAATTATTATTGAGTTGGTCGGGCTAACAGACCCTGATGAGCAGGGAATGAGATTGGTTGCGTTTAGACTGAACGGACAGATTCGAAGAATTGCTATTCGGGATAATAAAGCATCCGTTCAAAAAACCTTCAATAAGAAAGCTGAATCTGAAAAAGAAATCGGTACTCCACTACAGGGAAAAATTGCTGAGGTGAAGGTGAAGGAGGGCGATAAGGTCGTCAGGGATGATGTATTATTCATCATTGAAGCCATGAAAATGGAGACAACTGTTAGCTCACCTTCAGAAGGAACGATTAAAAAGATTCATCTGAGAGGCGGAGAACTTGTGGAGCAGGATGACCTCGTCATTGAACTAGAGTAAATTTATCAATAATCATTGATTAATTAGGTAAGACAGATACCCTTCGGGGTCTCTGAATATATACTAAAGTATCGGTTTCCGGTAATTGCTTGGAGGTATGTGCTATATCATTTGTTAAGCACAATTATTATCTCTGAAGCAGAGATAGCATTCTTCAAGACTGATAGCCTAACATAAAAATCCGCATTTTTCAGGGTAATTACTTGTCATGTGTTATTCCTGAAAATCCACCGAACTACATCAAAATCAGGTAATTTTATATTGATTTTGAGCGGATGTTAGCGTCTGAGAAGTACTCTGCCGGAGCGTACCTGACCATTATACTCGATGGTGTATAGATATATGCCATTAAAAAGTGTTGTACCTGCGGCATTGGTTCCTGTCCAGGTTACTTCATTGTATCCCGCATACTGAGGTGCCCAAAGAATGGTAGTTATTAAATCCCCTTTGATGGAATGAATGTTTATTCTGACTTCCCCATCCTCCGGTATTTCAAAAGGAATGGTGATTTTGTCATTAAAGGGATTTGGATAAGCAGAGAAAACCTTAAATCCCTGCCTATCCGACTGATCCGAATCAATTGCCTTGAAATCGGGAATCTGAGTTGTGAAAATGCCATTTCCATGAGTGGCAATGGCTAATTTTCCGTCCGAAAGACGATAGTCCAACATAGGAATAACCGAGCTTCCGATTTCCTCTATTCCTTGTTTTGTCCAAATTGAGTTCTCAGATAAAGACGTTGTCATATAAAGACCGGTGCTCGTCCCCACCACATACAAACTGCCGGTTAAAGTTGGTATAATTTCACCCCATCTAATACTCGGGCCGCTTCCCGTACCATCACGGTTTTCCTCCAGGCTACCACTTACATCCTCAAAGGAACTGCCACCATCATTACTCTCAAAAATGGAAGGAATATTGTAATTAGAGAAGATGACCAAAAAATGATCCTTATTTTCCGGGTCCACCGCAATACTTGAAACATATCCGCTTTCCGGTAACATGGAATTAGATATATCTACAACAGAAAAATTAAGCTGATCGTTTGCATTATCTAATCGAAACAGCTGGCCTGTTGTTGTTCCAAAGTAGAGCTGTTCCGAGTCTGTAGAAAAACCAAAGGCACTAATTATGCCGGAATTTATCTCATTAGTTGTTACATGCTCCCAGCCAAGAGTGGTGGAATTCTGTGTACCCCCCGGAATTTGAGCTACATTGGCATTGAAGTAGAGCCGGGTACCACCGGCATAGAACATCTTATTCTGATTGTTTGGATCTAAAATAAAGGGATTGATAAACAACAATGAGGTGCCCGATGCTTTCACCAGTTCTTCGGGATCTACTCTTCCAAAGGAGGTAATTTTAAAATTGGAGTCAAATGTTATTCTATAAGTTTTACCATTTTGAGATGAGGCATACCATAACCAATCATTCTCAGTGGTGGCAGCATATCCTCCATCTCCACCAATTACTCCTGTCCAGTTTATTCCTGCGGAGCTAAGCATATCTGTCCCATTGTCCTGCATTCCGCCAATCAATACCGGACTTCCGGCTGTTTTTGACTGGGCAATGGTGTAAAATTGGGAAGTTATGAATCCATTGTTCAGGCTTCTCCACATTACAGAATCTGCGGTTCCATTATCACTGACCCTTAACCCCCCGTCACTGGCAGAAAGCATTTTATTGGGAGCATTCGGGTAAAATAGCAGATCATGTTGATCAGGATGATGATTAGGATAAATGCTGATTTCTTCTCCGGGACCATATCCACCAATCCACTTTGAGTTTTCACCGGTAGAAAATCCATCCGTACTTCTGTAGAGATTTGTACCTCCGGTAAAAACGATATTGGGGTCTTCAGGATGAACTTTAATCATCATATTATAAGAGCCTTGTGTGTTAAAAAAACCCACTTCACCTTCGAAGTTCGGAGTTTCTCCAAGGCTAAAATTATAGCTTACTCCTGTTGTACCGGATTTAGAAAGAATATTCCTTAGGATCAGTGGTGGATTTGAATCTACCAGGAAGTAACTAATCTCGGGATTTGACTTACTGTGACCGGCCACGATTCGCCTATATTCCGAATCGGGTTCAAATGGAGTAATGCGTGCCCACCTATCCCCGTCATCTGAGACGAAAATACCTGCATCCGGAGAAATGCTTTTTTTACCGGTGGCAGTTGACAATGTGGCGTAAAAAAAATCATTGAACCCTCTTGAAATAGAGGTGTAACGTGAAGCTGATAAAGTTGCATCATTAAAGTTTATTGAATTCGGCAAGTTGAATAACTTCCGGCCAAGTTCTACTTCCCAGGTATCTCCCCCGTCTAGGGATCTGAGTATGCCGCCATAAGCAGCAATTAAAATCTCATCTTCCGTAAGATTATTTGGATTAGTTACAATATCCCATATATATTGGAACTGACTATTAAAAACATTAGGATCTGAGTCTTGAGTGGAGGCAATTGGGTTCCAACTTTCACCGTTATCCGGCGACTTGTAAATGCCATTTCCCCTAAAAAAAGCTCCGCCTCCCTTGGTGGAATTTCCAACTAATTCACCTGTACCATGATACCAGGTATCCTCTTTCCCGGGTCTTGTATCCTGCACAAGACAGGTTATACTATTTCTATTCTCCGGATTTGATTTCCGAACCCATGTCCTTCCTCCATTAATGCTTTTCCACATACCTCCCGAGACTCCACCCGCAAGAATTATATTTTCATCTCGAGTGTCAAAAGCGACTGCCCGGGTTCTACCGCCTACATTAAAAGGACCGGCAGATTCATAGTTCAAGTCTGTTTGTTGTGATCGAGCTTTGATTTGAGCAATTTTTGTAAAATTCATTTCAGCTTGTTTGATCCCCATTGGTATCTCGCCGGTCAATGGGTCTGCAACTAACAATTTTTCATATTCAAGCCTTCCCACCAAATCTTCTCTTTCGGGAATCTCGGCGGATCGAGCTTCATTAATTACTATTGAATACTCGAACGTATATGGCTTTACCGATCCTATTAGAAGGAAAACAACTGAAAATAGTTGGGTTTTATTCAAAACTTTACTCAATGACTGTATTTACTTTATTGATTCTTCCTTCCGCCAATGGTGATGTTACCACACCCTCGCCATTATTATTTTTATCTTCTTTATTGGCTTGTATGTAATAAGCTATTGGCTTCAAATTTTTAAATGTCACTCGTCCTTTTTTATCTGTTTTAAGCATCGAAACCACATTTTCACTTGCTAAATAATCTTTCTCATTTTCATAAATGGTGACAGAGGCTTCTTCCACGAAATTGCCCAGGCCATCAATTACAGTAACCCTAAGTTTAGTTGGTAGAAGCTGCTCTTCAACAAAACTTCCTTCAATCCCCGATGACAGAAGTATGAATAGTAATATAATTTTCATTTTAATTTATTTAGATGATAATGTTAGAACGTGTTCAGCAAGTGATTCAAAACTCATTGCTTCCTTATACTTTCTATCAGGATATGAGCTTGCTATTAACTTGATTCGAGAAGGCTCATTGTTCTTTTCAATATACTCAATCTGAACATTTCCAAATTTCTGGTCAATAGGTTCAGAGAAATCACGTTTAGGTTTTAAATAATGCATTTCTTTTTTTTCTACATAATCTCCCTTATCTCTTAAGCTACTCCTGCTGGTAACCAAGCGATAACCGAGCTTTTTAACCTGATCAGCAAAATGATCCAGAAGAAAGTGAAAACTGTGTTGATCAAACTCAGGTGAATAATTGATGGCAAACCCATTACTGTTAGATAATTCAAAAAGAACTAAAGCAGGGTTCTTATCAATTCCTCTCCTTCTCCAAAAATATGATTCCCATATTTCGCTCAAGAAGTCTTGACATCTTTCAGAGGTTTTCCATCTCTCAAATCGTCCTAAGAAATTTTCACTTCTTCTGATCAGCCCGTCCACATTAATTCCGGGAGGGTTGCTTTTGCCTCCAAACAGGCGGCTATATATTGAATCGAAGTAATTCATCTATCTAATAAGTGTAACAGCTCCATGTTGTTCAACAGTTCCCAGTCCGGGTTCTAAGGAACTGGAAAATTTCATAATATAAGCATAGGTGCCGGGGGGAAGCAGCCTCCCTCGGTAGACTCCGTCCCATTGAAAATCAATGTTTTCAGAGCGATAGACCAGCTCTCCCCACCGGGTGTAAATGAAAATTTCAAATTGTGCAACAGCATCATTTGGAAACACAAAAAAGGTCTCATTCTCTGCATTACCATTCGGAGAGAAGGCATTAGGGGCTATGATTTTCGGCCTGCAATCTTCAACAACCTTTACCTCATCCGCAAGGCATGTAAATCCATTATAAAGTGTCACTTCATACGTTCCTTCACTTGAAACTTGTAATGTTTGATCCGTTGAAATGATCGTTTGATCCGGTGTTAGTCTCCAATCATACGTATTAAAAATACCGGGATCCAGAGTTACCGTAGGGTTATTCGGATCGATGGTGCAAAAAGTAGCTCTCTCCGGTAAAATCAAGTCTTCAGGATTGATTGGAACCACCGCAGCGTCAATAGATTCCGACACCATACAAGTCCCCGTCTCATTGGTTGCAATGACAGTATAAGTGCCTGAGTTAGTAACTGTAAAGATGGAATCCGAATCTGCAAGGACACTTCCACCTCCATCCTGCCATTTATAAGCTATTGAAGCATCAAAATAGTTTGTTGTAGCAATCAAAAATACTTGTCCATTGTTTTCACAATCCGGATTAAGGGCGAGGTCAACGGTAAACTCATCCTCTACATTCACGTTTACATCATTAGAAGTAATTTCACATCCGGTAAGTTGGTCAGTAACCGTCACATTATAGGCTTCAGAAGAGGTAACAGTATTTCGGGCAGCTTGAGAGCCATCGTTCCAGTTATAAATGTATGCACTACTTCCTCCGGAGACATCTGCTATTAAAATGATTTCTCCCTCACAAGGATCTCCGGAAATATTAACATCAACTACCGGTTCTGAGTTGAAAATGACCTCTATATCCTCTTCTCTGGGGCAAAAACTTGCACCATCTGCCGTAACCGTGTAAGTCCCTGCCTGCGTTACTGTAATACTTGTCCCAGTGGTTCCAACAGTACTTGGCCCCGTCCATGAGTAAGTTGCAGACCCTGAAGTGTTGTCGGTAATTAAAATATCTCCGGAGATTTCACATATTTCCTGGATAGCATCAAAAGTAAAATTCGGCTGAGGGTTTAGCAATTGTATTCGAACCCGATCCGTTTCTACACAGCCTAAGCCCAATGGATCCGTATCTCTAACGGTGATAAAATATGTACCGGTATCTAAGTTTTGGTTCACCGGATTTGTGTAAGTGGAATTAAGGCTTGTGCCGGTGATATTTGATCCATCTTGATAATCAATTATCAGATCAAAATTAGAAGGAGTCAATAAATTAAAATTCAAATTTATCTCTCCATCTCCAATACAAGCATTTAGTGCTGAAGCAGCCAATCCCAAATTACCCGGGTCTTCAACTTGAACCACCTCAGTCTTCACACAACCTGTTACCAGATTAGTAACATTCAGATTATAATTTCCCGGTGGTAGATTACCATCTCCAGGGGTTACAGACCCGGTTGGAATGGTCTGTGATCCGAGACCGTCAAAATTAAAAGGACCGGCATTAGACGGACCGGTTAATCCATAGGAATAACTACCTGAAGAGTTGAATGTAATTTCAATAAATCCATCATTATTACCACAACCTGTTGTTTGGTTACCAACCGATGTAATATTGGGTTCTTCTTGAATGATAATTAAAATATTATCACTATTTGTACACCCAAAAGAATTGACAGCACTTACCATATATTCAAAAGAGCCGGGTGTAGAAGTGTCTACATCTAAGGTCCGGTTAGACCCACTTGCCACCCCATCAATCAACCATGTGTAGGAAGTAGCATTTACAACCTGTGCATCCAAAGTAATAACCGGATCATTCTGACATATCATTCGATCAGTTCCGAGAGCAACCTGAGGACGTGCATCGGCCAGAAATACACTCAGTGTGTCTGAGGAGCATCCGGTTGTATTGTCAATGATTGCCACATCAATGATATTTGGATTCGCAACTGTGATTTGTCTTGAAGTCTCTCCGGTAGACCAGAAATAAGAAAATTCAGGATTATCCACCGGCCATGCTTCCAGTACAATGGGTTGATCGCAAAGTGCTGTATCTGACGGAACCGTAGGATTTTCCGGAACGTTGTGAATGGTAATGGTAGTGGATAAGGTGGTATCCGTATCACATCGGTTACTCAAGATCATCTGAACGGTGTAGGTACCGGGAGAGGAGTAAGTATGGGTTGTGTCTTGTACTACCGCAGAGGTACCATCACCAAATATCCAAAGATAGTTCTCAATTGAATTGTTGGGGTCTCGACCCGTAGCTGCAAATGTAGAAACCTGACCAATACATCCGTCTGTAACTGAAATACTCGGTTCTTGAGATGGTGAATTTTCAACTTGCGCAAAATTCGGTAAACCTAGTCTGCTTGTTCTCCCTAACAAGTCAAAACCCATTGGGTCAAAACCATTAGCTGCGTCATCACCATCCGGTGCTGTAATTATTCCAATTGTTTCGGAGTTATCTACTGCCATATAAATCTGGCCGTTTGGTCCCATTTGTAAGGCACCATAACCGCTGCCTTGTACGTATCCGTCAAACTTTGTAGCTTCAATATCGGATGCAGGATTTGCTGAGTTTAAACTATCCAGATCATATTGAATCAGCTCAGACGAGGTGGTTGCATATAATCTATTTCCTGTAGTTGAAAACTCAAGCCCGTACAGGCCCGTCTCTCCTGTGTCTATTAATCGCGGATTGGATACCTGACCTTGATCAAGATCAAGGATTTCTATCTCACCTGTTCCCGGAATATTAACAGCAATGACATTGAAGTTAGGAGAAATCTTCATGTAACCTGTGGCACTAAGTTCGGTCATAAAATCATGCACTGCTCCACTTGGCGAAAAAACTGCCCCGCTAAGACCGGTATCATTTGTGAGAAAGGATCTGAATATATTGTTTCCAAACTCGTGAGCTACAATGATATCATTCCCGGTAAATCCGGACCCTGTTATTCTTTCCGTACTGTTTTCCATGAGTTTAATATCTTTAATTACTACTTTGCCCTTCGCTGTATCTCCCTTCATATCTATTACTGAGTAGCGCAGTGCGTAAGCATCATCACCGTAAACCTGCTCTGTTGTGAAGAGGTAGAACAAAGTTTCATCTCCGGCGAATGGCATGATGAGTGTATTCTGTGCTGATCGTTGGTCTCCCCCAATATTATTTCCATTTACCATTACTTCATGATCCCGGTTCCAAACGGTTACTCCATTAGTGTAGAAGAGTAAATCTCCGTTTATATCGGAAATTGTTGCACACCCCTCCTCAGCATCCTGATTGTTTGCATCCAGGATTGCAATAGGCCCATTGTTAAAATCAATACCGGCCTGCTCACCAAAATACCATTGATTATAGATTTGTTCGGTTACCCCATACTCAAGTACCTCAATATCATCAAAATCAGTACATCCGTTGGCGGTTGTAACTTCAACCCAATAGGTCCCTGTGGTATCAACATTGATCGTTTGTGTTGTTTCACCTGTACTCCATACATAAGAAGTCCCGGTACCGGCATCCAAGGTCAACACTTCGTCAATGCAAATTGTCGTGTCATTCCCCAAATTGATCATCAGGTCATTTGTTAAAATCTCCACCGGTTGTGAAATTGTTTGGCTGATACCACCTACTTCTGCAGTCATACTGACAGTGTAGCCTCCTGCTGCCATGTAAGTATAATTTGGGATCCAATTATTACTATTCTCCCCATCACCAAAATCCCATGTAAGATTATTAGGTACCGGATCAATGATTGGGAAAAACTTCGTAACGTTCGTTTCACAGCTATCGATCCAGTAAAAGTTGAAGGTATCAAAAACAAAGTCGTACCCCGGTGTAAACTCCGGAAATTGCTGTGCATTAAAATCATCCGGGAAAACAATGGTTTGATAATCAACCAAATCTGCGGTACTGTCCGGCCTGTTGATTCTCCCTAAACTATAAGGAGACCCGGCATCGGTTTCTTGATATAAATGATAAATGCGATTATCAATTGCTCTTTTCAGACCATAGCTTCTAAAAACGGGTGCCGGTAAAATTGGATTGACTGTTTCAGTAGGGTCATTAAAATCTATTTGATAAACCTGACCGATTGTTCCGGTTCCTCCAAACCTTGAAAAGTAAACTTTTGAACCGTCAGGAGACCATTCAACGCCATAAATGGATGCTCCGGCTCCGTCGTCAAACCCTGTCCCGGTTAAAGTTCTATCGAATGCCAATGCTCCTGTAGCCTGATCGAAGTCCATCAGCCAAAGATTTCTATTAGCTGTTATTGGAGCCATCACTAATTGAGCTGAGTCAGCATTAAATGCAAAACGTGCTGACTCAAATCCTGGTGTAGACCCATCTGTAAAATTGAAATTTGTTGTTGCTCCCACTCCTCCGGCATCTATCTGAGTCACACGCACTTCAAAAGAAATTCGGTCTTGTGTAATCAACCAAAACAACTCACCATTCCCTGACGGAATAATCAACATGCCCTCCGAAGGGTTAGTAAGACCTGTTCCAACATTGGTCGTGGTCACATCCCCATAAGGAAACCGGGGTGATCCGTTTCCAACCTGATTAGCGTCTACCACAGTATATTGAATTTCATTCACCCCCGTATTCCCGGAATTAGTAATCAAATAATATTGCCCCGGACTTCCCGTAACCGGACATGCAACAACAGGTACGTTTATAGAAGAGTTGCCGGACAGTCCTGTACCGGAAGGAGTAATGTTATGAGAAACATCGTATACCGTTTCTCCATCTGTGTAGAAGAGAAGATTGCCTGTAAACTGATCAGTTATTGTTACAGCTCCTGCATTACCAAAAGGAGTTGCCTGATCATTTTGCAAATAGACATCCCGGCCATTTTGGTCAAAAACCAGATTGGAAGTAGCGTTTCCGAAGTACCACCTTGTTTCGGTGATGTTCTGAGCAGACGAAAGAAAAACAAAACTTAATACGAATACTAACTTCAACGCAATTCGAACCGAAATAACGTAAGAGAATTGATTCTTAAAAATGTCCTTCTTCATGTACAACACCGCTTAAAATTAATACAAAATACTAATGTTAATGTAGTCATTGCAATACACAATATTATTGAACAAATCTCAAGCTAATTTTGGATATATTTTATAATTTGTCCCGCAATTTGAATCAAACGTTTTCATGATAAAAAAGGTATCTCTTTTGCTGTTTCTGGTTGGTGTATCGGGGTATGAGAACACTTTAAAAGCACAAGACCCTCAGTTTTCCCAGTATTATGCAGCTCCGCTTTATCTGAATCCCGGATTGGCCGGAATCAACCAAAAGGGAAGGATGGGAATCAACTATCGGACACAGTGGCCTAATCTGGACGCAAACTTTGAAACATTTTCAGCATACCTTGATTATCACTTCGAGGATTACTATAGCAGTGCCGGTATCATTTTCACCAGGGATCGGGAAGGAATAGCAGGCCTTCAATCGACTTCTATCGGGCTACAGTATGTCTATCAGGTGCAGCTTAATTATCAATGGACTTTTCGCCCCGGAGTACAGGCGGCCTATTACATACGTGACCTGAATTTTGACAAACTTACCTTTGGGGATCAATTCGGACCTAATGGAATGGAGCGTGATTTCACTAATGAAACCTTTAATACGGGATTAAGAGCGACATTTTTTGACCTTTCTCTGGGTGGAGTCCTTTATAATCCTTCATTATGGATGGGTGGAGCCGTTCACCATATTAATGAACCTAATCAGAGTATTGCAGGAGGTGAAGCACCCTTAGCCAGAAGGATCTCAATTCATGGCGGTTACAGAATTCCACTGAGCCCCCGCTCTACCGGAACGAATATTGGACAGCGAAGCATTACACCAAGTTTCAACTACAGAATCCAGGGAGATTTTGAGCAGCTTGATTTGGGCGTTTATTTTACCTTGAATCCACTATTAACCGGAGTCTGGTACAGAGGTGTGCCTGTCCGACAGCTGGATGGGATTTCAAATAGCGAGTCGATTATTTTTATGCTGGGACTTCAGAATAATCGGGTCACCTTTGGATACAGTTTCGATTATACGATCTCTGATCTTGGAATAGGAACCGGCGGCGCGCATGAGATAAGTATTGGCTATTCTTTTAGTTTGGGGGACCCGTTAAAACCGGCGGCAAATGTGCGCAGACTCAATTGTCCTATTCCTTTTATTTTTTAGTATTTGAGGTAGTGTCCACCTAACCATATTTTGTAACACTAGGCAACGGTTATTCTTTTCATTCAAACGTAAAGTGGCGAAAAAGAGCAAGACCCCGCTAAGAAACTTTTGGAAAGGTTTCTACACAAAAAGGATGAAAAGAAGGGAAGCTCCAGCTATGAAACTTCCCTTAATCATGAAAACCTATTCAATAAAATATGGCAAGTATACAACGAATAAAAAATAAACCACATCTAAGGAGGGGTTATATAAAGGCACTTCTTGGATTATGGTACTGTTCCAAAAAGTATGATTTATAACTTGTTCAAAAAGAACAAGTTAGTGTAAATTTGCGTAAAAATTAATTTCTAAAGCTAATGAAAATACAAATCACACTAACCTGCCCTCAATGTAAGAGTACAAATGTAGTTAAAAACGGGAAGAAAAAAGCTAAAAAGCAAAATTAGTTATGTAATGCCTGCTCTCGCCAGTTTATCGGCGACCATGCGCTGAGCTATAAAGGAGCTCATTCTAACACGATTACCCTGATTATTAGGATGTTGGTGAGAGGTTGCGGTATCAGAGCTATAAGCGTTATTTTGAACATCTCGCTTAGCGAAAGTGTTAAAAACCTTAGAAAAATAGCAGGTAGTTCTCCAACCCAAGCATAGCTTTTACGATAAATTGGAAGTGGATGAATTTTGGACTTATGTAGGCAAGAAGCGTCATAAACTCTGGTTAATTTATGCTTATCATCGGGCGAGTGGAGAGATCGTTGCCTGGGTCTTTGGCAAACGTAATACAAAGACTGTCAGAGATTTATGGTGTAAAATGGAGGCACTAGGCATAAAATGGGGCGGGCTATTGACGGATAATTGGAAGCGTTTTAAGCGGGCATTTAGTGACACCCATCACGTGATAGGCAAAGAGGGCACTAAGGGCATTGAAGGAAACAACTGTCGGATAAGGCACCGGATCAGGAGAGCCTTTAGGCGAACGTGTTGTTTCTCAAAAAAGATGGAAAATCACATCAAAGCCTTTGAATTCGCCTTTTATTACATCAATTATGGACATATTTAAACTATCATACTTTGCAGTACACCTCCTAAATTTTTCATAGGTAAGGGAAGTTTCA
>JACONI010000044.1 GCA_014323825.1 Ekhidna sp.
ACACTAAGGCTCCGGTGCCTGATAAAGAGAACCTGATGCCGTTTTCAGCCTGTTCACAAGTCAGTAGGGCTGACCTGAACGCTCCCACCGCCATGGACAATTGCGACGGAACGCTTACGGCAGCAACAGATGTTACGTTTCCTATTATGGCAAGCGGAACCGTCACATGGACCTACACCGATAAAACGGATAATACCGCTGAACAAATGCAGGAGGTGGTCGTGAGTGACGATGTGCTGTTACCCGTTGTAAATCCATTGCTTCCAATTAACGCACAGTGTGAGGTCGCTTCCTTGAATGCTCCCACTGCCAGAAATTGTGCGGGAAATACCCTCACGGCTGCGCCTGATGTTACCCCGCCGATCACAACGAACACCACCATCACGTGGACCTATACCGAGGGCAGCAACACCGCTACGCAAACGCAGGAAGTGAACATCGCCGACACCGAGGCACCGACAGTTACAGGCACCTTGGATGCCATTACCGCACGGTGTTCGCTGGCGGAGGATGACCTGCCCGAACCCACAGCCAATGATGCTTGCGACGGGGAGATCACCGCCACCACAGATGTATCCTTCCCGATCACAGCGAACGCCGCCATCACGTGGACGTATAGAGATAAATCGGGCAATGAAGCCACCCAAACACAGGCCGTGACGATTACCGCATGCGTGCTGAGTGCGGCAGACGATACGAAGGAAGCAGTGGTCTTCCCCAATCCTTCGGGGCGTTACGTGGAAGTGCGGTCTCCCGTGGAAAGCCCGATACGTATCCTGAGCGTGGGTGGGGAATTAGTGCTGGAAAGCACCACAAACGTAAAGGTAGATGCAGCCTCCCTCCACAGCGGTTTGTACCTGATACAACTGCCGGACGGGCATCTACTGAAGTTTGTGAAGAAGTAGAGCGTTTTGGAAACCTGACAAATCTCAAAGACTTTTCGAGGATGACGGAGTGCATAAAAATGATCTCCGAGCAGGTTTTTATCAGGAAGTCCTTATTGGCACTGAAAAAGACCATCAAAGCAAAACTGGACATCACGGATGACATACCGGAAGCCTATGCCGTAGATACGGACAATGCAGAACTGGCGCAACATGCCGATAACTCTACTACCGACTATTTCAGGCTGTCCGATGAAAACTTTGAGATCAAAGTGAAGCAAGATTATGATCATTCCCTCGTTTCACGCAGCAAGCCCCGCAGCTACCGGATAGCCAGCAGGGTGGCTATACTTGCCAACTCGTTTCACTTTCGTTGTGCTAACATACAATTTAATTTTTTTACCGCCCGGGCGAATGCAAGCTGTGGAGAAGCAAGAAGTGAAAATCACACAGGGAGGATAAATTTCCAGTCTTCAATATTATCGGAATCTTCGGAAAAGGACCTTAAGAAACTCCTTCACCTCGTCAGATTGCATGTCCCACTCATTGTGTCTCGCATAGCTTTGTACCAGGAACTCTACGGATTCATCAAAAGAGTTGTACTTTTCCAGTTCTCTCAGTGCTTGCTCAAATTCGTGCTTATCGTTTCGGAAAAGCTCTTTAATAAATAAATAGCGATGGTTTATTGAGATTAGTTCCAGAATTTTGCTGTCTTTCATCCGGGATTCGTGATGTTCGGCAGGAGATTGCTCCTCTTCCTCCTTTTCGGACGATACGGATTCGGAGGGTCTTTCCTTCTTCTCTGTTCTTTTAGAGACCGGCCGGACAAATAAGTCCTCCTCGATCTCCTCGTCCTTCATGATATTATCTTCTACGCTTACCTTCATTTCGGTGTGTCCGATCTGCATTTCAGGGGCTGTCTTTTCGGGTCTGACCGGAGCCTCTACCAGATCTTCTTCACCGGGTTCCGGCAGATCATCTTCATCAAAATCATCAGTATACGGGTCTTCAGAGTAGATTTTTTCAATGCTGATCTCCAGGATTGGAGCAAGCTGCCCGCACAGTTCCTCTACTGCGTCCGTGGTGTCAAATTCACTAAACTCATCAGGCAGTTCATCAACCACATCATCAATGGTAAGCCCTTTCATGTCAGATAGAAATTTAAATATCTTTTTTTTATAAATATTGAGGTACTTGACAGTTCCCTCAATGGCCTTATCATGAATTTGATCCACTCCTCTGCTGTCCAGGTCAATTTCTACATAAGCCTGCGGCATTGCAGCCAGATAGATAGTATCTTTTACGGCATGATTCAGCAGTAACTCAAATCGTTCATGCTCAATCTCAATATGCTGAGAGAGGACATTCATAAACTGCACGATGGCACTACGCACCTCTTCGTGCTTATAATTGAAGAAAGGACTTTCCAGTTTTTTAGTTTCTTCCTGCCAGTAGCGGAAGAGCAACTTAATAACAAAGAAATTGACTTGCTTGGAGGGCGTTACATTCAGGATTTGCTTTCCGGTGATGACCTGCCTTCCACTTTTAAAAAAATTAGTAGAGACTTTAGCGGCAAATTTTTCGCAATAACCGTCTATAAAATCTTCGTTTGGTTTTCTTTGCATGTTTATAATTTAGAAGAAATGATTAAAATTGTGATAACTAATCTCCAAAGTAAAATTATTCAGAACAACGAAAAAAAGGAAAGTCTTTTGAATATTTTACTCAAAGAGACAGACTGGATGCATGCTTGCGGTGGAAAAGGGAAGTGTACTACCTGCAAAGCGAGAGTTTTGGAAGGGGCTGAAAACGTTACCCCATATACTCCCGTTGAAAAGCAATACCTGAAACAGAATAAATTGCAAGAGAATGAAAGGCTGGCGTGCCAAGTTGCGTTGAAGGGGAATGTGGTGCTGGAAGTGCCAAAAGGAACCCAGCTACCTCATCTATCGTATGATTAGATGTTTGTAGCGCCTCCAATAGGAAAAGAAAAATTTAGGTGTAGGTACACTACCGGAATACATGCTGTTTGTATGAAGGATGGCTTCTTACTCACACCGAAGTACTAAATCCGATCAAACCATAGTTTTAATAGAAAGAGATATTTATGAGGCGTTGTGCAGGTCTTGTTTCCATAGGGCACTGGTTAATCTTTAGTCTGATTTGCTGTTTTCCGGCCTTTTGTCAGGACATAGCAGTTGGTACCTGGAGGACGCATTTTAGTTATCGCAATGCCCGGATTGTGCAAATCACCGATAGTAAAGTCTTCTGTGCCGTTGAGCATGGGTTTTTTTCCAGGGATCTCACCACGGGGGAAACGCGAAAGCTATCGAAAATAGATGGATTGTCTGATGTACAAGTGACCGCAATGGCTTATGCTTCATCTCTCAATATTTTGATCATTGGTTATGAATCCGGAGTAATTGATCTCATCTCTGATGATCAAATTATAGGAATCAAAGACATTGCTACCTCCAACCTGAAAAGAGCTAAACGAATTAATGATATTGTGGTGAGTGGTACCAACGCATACATTGCCTCAGGCTTTGGGGTGGTTGTGGTCAATTTAAATTCAAAGGAAATCACTAAAAACTTCTTACAAATTGGAAATGGAGGAGCAGACGTTATTGTAGAGGAACTGGTTATAAGGAATGATTCATTGTTTGTGCTTACAGCCGGGGGTATACAATCCGGTGAACTTTCAGATAACCTGCTGGATTTTAATAATTGGACTCGATTTTCCAACACATCATCTTTTGATCAGCTCTCCTTTACCTCACAAGGTCTTTTTGCAAATGACGCTTCAAACCTGATTCGTTACGGAGGAGGAAAATGGACAGATACCGGAATAGCTCTTCCGGCAGGTAGCAGTCTGCTCTTTAAAGTAAATAACAAATTATATACTGCTTCAAGCAATACGATTTACGAGTTTAATGACAATGGTTTCGATGTGGTGTTGAATAACAGTGCCATTACCACTATCAATGATATCACTATCAGCAGCAATGGCAATTTGCTGGTTGCAGACGGACACTTAGGTTTGGTAGATGCTGAGGCAAATGGACTTTCCCCTGACGGTCCGTCCTCAGATGAATTCTCGAGAGTGAAAGTGATTGGAGAGAATATTTATGCGTTCAATGCACCCTCTCCGGCTACTTACAATGGCTCACAAGTGGTAGAGGGCTATTCACTTTTTTCAGAAGGCTTATGGTCTGATCAAATCATAGGAAACTTTACGAATATCTCCGATGTTACCACTTTCAATGGAATTGAGTACTTCACTTCAATAGGGGATGGATTGTATATCAATGGTATTGGTATTGTCAGTGATATTCCTAACAGTGCAACTTCATTAGATACAATATTAACCGGTATTGAAACAGGCGGATCACTCTACGTGAGTGGTTACGGTGAGCAGTCTTTTCATACACTAGACGTATCAGGGCGTTGGACTTCCTACAATGGGAGCGAGGTGTTTAGTAATAAGTTAGATCAGGTGCTGGTCTCACGGCTGGAGGTCTTGTGGTTACTGAGTTCTACCGGTTCAATAACCGTCTTCGATCCGGATGAGAAGCTTTCAGATCTAATCAACACAAGTGATGGTTTGCCTTCTTCCATTTCAAACTTTACGATAAGCGTTGAGGATAATGCGTGGATTGGGACTTCGAGGGGACCGGTGCTTTTTCCGGATGCTTCATTTATTTTTTCAAACGCTGAAGTTGTCCTTCCAACTTTTGAAAATCGTGTACTCTTCGAAGATGAGCAAATCAATGCAATCTTAACAGACGGCGGTAATCGTGTCTGGTTTGGAACCAATCGCGGTTTGTGGGTTTTTGATAAGAACACTTCCGAACAATTAGCACTTTTCAATGCTTCTAATAGCCCGCTGCCTTCAGATATTGTGGTTAAACTTGCTTACAATGGCAGAAGTGGAGAAGTATTTATTGCTACAGATAAGGGACTCGTGTCCTACCGTAGTGCATCGTCTATAGGTACTCCTTCTCACTCGAACGTTATGGTTTTCCCCAACCCCGTCCGTCCTGAATACCAGGGGCAGGTTGGGATTAGCGGGCTGGTAAATAATGCGGCCGTAAAAATAACGGATATAAATGGCAGCCTGGTCAAAGAACTCCGGGCCAATGGAGGCTCTGTTTCGTGGGATTTGCTGAATGCTAACGGGAGCAGAGTTGTCACAGGTATTTATTATTTATTTAGTGCAAGTTCGGAAGGAGAAGAAACGTTTATTGGAAAAATAGCTGTGATCCGCTAATGATTGTTAAGTCAAAGGGAATTGTACTGAACTATATAAAATACGGGGACACCTCAATTATTGCCAAAATTTTCACTGAAGCGTATGGGTATGGTTCTTACATCGTTAATTCGATACGCAGCCGAAAGTCTAAGAAAAGTATCGGATATTTTCAGCCATTCTCCATTTTGGATTTGGTTCTTTACCTAAAAGAGTCCCGTGACCTACAGCGTATCTCTGAATTTAAGAGTCATATTCCACTGCATTCAATTCATCAGGATCTTTATAAAAGTACCATTACTCTTTTCTTGTCGGAGGTTTTTTCGAAGCTGCTTCAATCTGAGCAATCTTCTAATCCTTCCCTCTACGCTTTCGCAGAAGCATCCATCCATACGTTTGATCAAATCCGGCAGGGAGTGGCTAATTTCCACATCCAGTTTTTATTAAAACTGACCTCCTATCTTGGGTTTGAAATTGAAAATGTAGAACATCTTTTTAGCCCGACAGATAAATTAATGGTATCCAAAGATGAGCACCATTTACTGCAAAAAATGCTGAAAAATCCTTATGGTTTTTCTTATGATCTGAATGGGTCAATAAGAGGAAGAATGATTGATGCCATTCTTTCATTCTATGAGCACCATTTGCATATTTCAAAGCCTAAATCACTAAAGGTCATAAGAAGTATTCTCAATTGACCTCTTCAACCTAAATTAACCCGTTATGCTGTATAATCGCTCCTTAAAAAGTCTATTTGAGATGCGATTTTATTGGCCGCTGTTTGTTGCAACACCGGTTACTCTTGACTGGTCATAAAAAATATTAATTCATATAGCGATTGTTGGTTATGGTTTGTATTTGATAAAGCCGCAAGAGAGTACATTGATTTCATTATTGGGTAACAGAAGGAGTAGAACCGATAAAAGGCTTTGAGAGCAAATCAAAGCCGGAGTAACAGAAAAAGTGATAACAAGTTCAATTCATTTATCCTGCGGCAGATATACACAGCAGACATTTTAGCATTTTACCGGGACTATTCAGAGTTAGCCTGCCTCCACAAATAAGCCTTTTTCCGTTTTACTTACTTTCGCAAAACCTCCCCGTGTCAGGGCTTTGATGGCTTTATCCCATTTTTTACCGGATAAGCCGGACTGTTCTTTCAAATCCACCAGTTCCATCTTACCGGCCTTCTCCAGTTTCTCAAAGACTTCTTTTTCATCACCACTCAGCTCCGCTGCTCGTGACTTTATTTCCGGTCTCATCTGTGGAAAGAAGAGTACATCCCGGATAGAGTTTGAATTGGTCATGATCATAGACAACCGATCAATTCCAATCCCAACACCGGCCGTTGGCGGCATTCCGAACTCCAATGCCCGCAGGAAGTCTTCATCCAGTATCATTGCTTCATCATCCCCTCTTTTGCCAAGTGCTAACTGCTCCTCAAAGCGCTCCCTTTGATCTACCGGATCGTTGATCTCTGAGTAGGAGTTCATGATTTCTTTTCCATTACAAATTGCCTCAAAGCGCTCTACAAGTCCCTCTTTAGATCTGTGCTTTTTAGTAAGCGGCGACATCTCAACCGGGTAGTCGGTGATGAAAGTAGGCTGAGTTAACATCGGCTCACACTTTTCTCCGAAAATCTCATCAATTATTTTTCCTTTTGCCATTGTTTCATCCAGAGACACTTCCAGTTTTTTTGCCGTTTCTCTAAGTGCCTCTTCATCCATTTCCGAAATATCAATACCGGTAAAATGCTTAATTGCTTCAAACATTGTAAATCGCTTCCAAGGACGCTTAAAGTCAATAATGTGCTCACCTACCTGCACTTTGGTATCCTTATGAAGGTCTATCGTTGCTTTCTCGATCATCTCCTCCATCGTATTCATCATCCAGTTATAGTCCTTGTATGCTACATACAGCTCTACCTGCGTAAACTCCGGATTGTGGAATCGGCTCATCCCTTCATTTCTAAAGTCTTTTGCAAACTCAAACACCCCGTCATATCCACCCACAATCAATCGCTTTAAGTACAGTTCATTTGCAATTCGCAAATAGAGTGTCATGTCCAGTGTATTGTGATGCGTTTTGAAAGGGCGCGCGGCCGCACCTCCATAAAGTGGCTGTAGAATGGGTGTCTCTACTTCCAGATAACCTTTTTCTGAAAGAAACTCTCTGATGGAATTGATCAGTTTTGCCCGTTGAATGAACGTCTTCCGAATCTCGGGATTAACGATTAAGTCCAAATAACGCTGACGGTAGCGCTGCTCGGGATCGGTAAAGGCATCGTAGGTTCTTTTATTTCCTTCATCATCTGTCACCTCTTTCACTACAGGAAGCGGTCTCAGCGATTTGGTTAGCAGTTTCAGGTCAGTCACGTGGATGGATATTTCTCCTACTTCCGTTTTGAAAGCATAACCTTTAATTCCTATAATATCACCAATGTCCATCTTCTTTTTAAAGATGTCATTGTAGAGTGTTTTATCTTCTCCCTCACAGATATCATCTCTTCTAATGTAAATCTGGATACGAACGCCCGAATCCTGTATCTCCGCAAATGAAGCCGAACCCATGATCCTTCTGGACATGAGCCGTCCTGCAATAGAAAGATTGGTATATTCGTTTGGTCGACGGTCAAAATTCCTTTTAATGTGAGCAGCCGTCACATTCACATCAAAGGTCTCGGCAGGATAAGGATCCACCCCCATCGCTATCAGCTCTTCTCTCGTTTTTCTTCTTAAAAGTTCTTGTTCGCTTAGCTGCATTCGCTTTTTATACTTCTTGTTTTCTTCTTTTTATTTCCTTTGCTACCAAACTCAACTCTCTACCACTCTGACCGGCTATAGAGGTATTCTCTTCTGCTCTTCTGAATAAGTACGGAAGCACCTTTTCAACAGGCCCGTAAGGTACGTACTTTGCTACGTTGTATTTTAAGTCCGCCAGCTTGAAGGAAATATTATCACTCATTCCCAGCAATTGTGCGAAATATATGCGCTTATCGTCCCTCAAAATGCCTTGCTCTTCCATTATCCTTACCATCTTACTGCAAGACATCTCATTATGAGTCCCTACACAGATTCCCATTCTGTCAATATTACGCATACAAAGTTCGAGTGCTTTGTCATAATCCTCATCTACTCTTTCTTTATTTTCGTGAATCGGCGAAGGATAATTCTTTTCTTTTGCCCGCTCTCTTTCTTTTTCCATGTAAGCTCCTCTCACCAACTTGGCACCAAGATGAAAACCGGCTTCCCCGGCTCTCCCAATTGCTTCCTTCAAACATTCGAATGTATTTTGCTGATACATTTGATAGGTATTGAATACAACGGGACGTTCCTTGTTATACTTCTCCATCATGCGATAAACCACGCCGTCAGTAAAGTCCTGAAACCATGATTCTTCTGCATCAATCATCAGCATTAAACCTTTTTCACTGACTTTTGCAATAATCTCATTGACCCGTTGTTCGCACTGAAGAAGTTTTGTTTTTTCTAACTCAGTTAAAGGCTCATTATCCTGTGCTTTCGTCATGATTGATGTTGGGCCCAAACCTGATAATTTAAGAATACAGAATGGAATGTTTTTGCTCTTGTTTGCAAACTCAACGCCTTTCAACGCCTCTTTTTTGACATCCTCATAGCCATCCTCATTTTTTAATCCCTCTACTGAATAATCCAGAATGGTATGTACATTTTTAGCTGCGAGTGCATCAATCGTTCTTCGACAATCCTCAATCGACTCCCCTCCACAAAACTGATTAAATAACGTTCCTTTGATAATTCCTTTTACGGGCAGCTTCACTCTTAATGCAAAACCGGTTAATCGTGTGCCCATATCCACCATCCATGATTTTCCCATGGTAGAGAAAATAAAACGGGATCGTTTTAGCTCTTTTGTGCTTTTGTAAGCAAAAGCGGTTTGGGTATCATCAAAATTGATTGGGTCTGTTTGCATATTTTTGAAACAATTTGCAAAGATAGCCAAGACGGGCACATCTTATTAGTTGAAAGTTCAATGTCAAAAAACCTACCTTCCTATCTAACCATCACAAATAACCTTACTCAAGAGTTAGAAGCAGCAATTTCTACTATTAAACCGGATAAGATCGCTTTGTTGGTTGATGAGCATACAAAAAAGCACTGCCTTCCTTTTCTGGAGATTTCATTTGACTCCCTTATTGAGATAAAAAGCGGAGAAGCACAGAAAAACTTAAATACATGTAAATTAATATGGGAAAATTTAACTGCATTGAATTTCTCCAGAAACAGCCTACTTATTAATCTTGGAGGAGGTGTAATCGGGGATATGGGAGGATTTGCAGCCGCCACCTACAAACGAGGTATAAGTTTCATTCATCTTCCCACCACGTTACTTTCTCAGATAGATGCCGGTATCGGAGGGAAACTGGGCATTGATTTCGGGGGGCTTAAAAATCATATCGGGGTGTTCAAGAACCCTAATAATGTGATTATCTGCCCTGAGTTTCTAAATACACTTCCAGAAAGGGAAATCAAATCCGGATTTGCGGAAATCATTAAGCACGGACTTATATATGATAGCGGCTACTGGAAGCAGATTAAAGAAGTGTCAATAGATCAGACTGACCGGATGGATATAATTCAAAGGTCAGTGGAGATCAAAAATGCGATTGTTGAGCGGGACCCGTTAGAAGACGGCCTTCGGAAAATATTGAACTTCGGACATACATTAGGTCACGCTATCGAAAGTCATTTTTTAGCCTCACCTAATTATTTACTTCATGGCGAAGCGATTGCCATGGGGATGATACTGGAAGCACACTTAGCTCTCCGGCTTGAAATGCTCTCTCAAAATGAGTTTGAAGAGATACAAACCTTTATTTTAAGCCATTACCGTCTTCCGAAAGCCCCTGAATTGAAAGAGCTGATCTCGTATCTGAAGCAAGACAAAAAGAACCGGGATGGGAGCATCAGATTTGCACTTATTGAAGGAATAGGCAGATGCACCTACGACGTTGAAGTAAGTGAAAAATTGATCATGAGTAGTATAAAAGCCTATAACCGGATGAAGACATGCTGATTTTCGGTACATTTTCCTTAGTACCATATTAGCTATTTTGCAATTTTTTGTTGTGGGTTTGCATTCCTTCTGACCAATCTTGCATTCCTACCGACTGCATTTGCATTCCTTCGGCTTACAATTGTGTTTTTTTTCTCCCGCAGATTTCGCTGATGGGCGCAGATGTGTTTTGATGACGGTAAAGTCAAAATATGCGTAATAATGGAACTTTTGGACCAACTTTTGGAAAGTTTTAACCTTTCCAAAAGTGAATGATCACGGAATAGGTACAGCCTAAAATCAAATAAATCTTATTCAAGACAAGTAAAATAGAAAGGTTTAGTCAAACATACTTGGAGAGAATGAAGAGCTTCATTTAGGCATTAAAACCCCGATAGGATAAATTCAATGATTTTGTCTTTTCTTTTTTCCATTTTGACACTTTTTAGTGGCTGCCTGGTTTAGGACGTGACCCTTCAGCCATTCCAATGTTCCGGGCTACGGAAACAAAAAAGGCGGCTCTCCC
Source organism: Ekhidna sp. (assembly GCA_014323825.1). GTDB lineage: Bacteria > Bacteroidota > Bacteroidia > Cytophagales > Cyclobacteriaceae > Ekhidna. Next base: position 10,694 of record JACONI010000044.1, read on the forward strand.
GGAGCCGCCCTTCGCAATGGCCTGCACCAAAGTTGCCTTAATCTGATTTGACGATCTTACGCCTCACCCCTTCAACACCCTTTGATACGGTCAAAAGGTAAATGCCATTGGGCAGTGAGTGCATATCCAACATTATTTCATCACCACTGCCAGTATGGATCATACGGCCGTTCAGGTCAGTGAGTGTGGCATGTACCTCGCCCGAAGACCGCACCTGCACGAAACCGGTCGCAGGGTTCGGGAATATTTCCAAGTCAATTTCCTCTGCAAATCCTAATGGTTTTGACGTTACCTTCACATCAAACGCATCAGCAGCAGAACCTCTCTTACCATCATCAGCCGTCACGGTAATAGTGCTGGTGCCTGTCCCCACATACGTAATGGTCAGGCACTGTCGCTTACAGTTACAGTCACCACATCCGTAGCACTGCTGGTCGCAGTGTAGGTCAGGACATCTCCTTCCGTGTCAGTGAATACAGAAGTCAGGTCAAGGGTAATATCACTAAAGCCTGCCGTTTCTGCCCGGTCAGTAATCTCGTTCGCTACCGTTGGGGGAGTGTTCGTTGTTGGAGTTACTGACGCAGCATTGACCGTCAACGTAAACTCATCCTCAACAGTCCCTCCGTTACTGTCATTGGCCGTTACGGCAATGGTGCTGGTACCTGTCCCCATATACGTAATGACCAAATTATTATTGTTTACCGCTACAGTCACCACATCCGTAGCATTGCTGGTCGCAGTGTAGGTTAACGCATCGTTATCCGCATCAGTGAATACAGAAGTTAGGTCAAGGGTAATATCACTAAAGCCTGCCGTTTCTGTCCGGTCAGCAATCTCGTTCGCTACCATCGGGGCGTTGTTCCCGCCATCTTCATTTACATCCGTAACTGTAATGGTGATATCCTGCGGGTCGCTGGTGTTCACTCCGTCGTATGCCTCTACCTTTACCACATATTTATTATCATCGGCCGCATCACCGCCCACATCAGTGGGATTTTCAAAATCAGGAGCCGACAGGAAAGTCAAAACTCCGCCAGTACTAAGACTGAATTTGCCATTGTCTGTTGTTCCTCCTGAGACGAAACGGAACGTGATTACTTCTCCTGTTCCGTCTGCGTCAGTGGCTGTT
>JACONI010000045.1 GCA_014323825.1 Ekhidna sp.
GACAGGCCATTTGGTCAGGAGTTATCCTGTTTCCAAGGACGGATTGTACGATCTTTCAGGTTTGAACGAGGGTCTCTTTTTCGTTTTCACTGAAGGAGACGGAGGGCGTAAGGCTGTGGGCAGGATCGTGATAAGGAAGTAATAAAGTAGCATTAAGGCATCAGCAGCCCCGGCATTTCTGTCGGGGCTTATCAATCCCCCCAAAACAGACGAACACAGATTAACCCTCCACTACACCCGGAAGTTTTTTTAAACCTTCAAGGTTTAACCAACGAAACGACAGCACCACAAAAACCTCCAAGGTTTTCAAAACCTTGGAGGTTTCTCTAATATCATTCATCAACAAGGGCTCCTTTTCTTCATCAAAACACGTCTGCGTTCATCAGCGAAAGCTGCGGGAGAGTGGAGAGCCCTTCGCAAGGTGTCCCGTCCTTAAAAAACAAAAGTGAATGCTTCGTCAAAGTAGAAAGGACTGCTACGATGCTATCATCGTTATTTTAAACCTTCAAGGTTTTCAAAACCTTGAAGGTTTCTCTAATATCATTCATCAACAAGAACTCCCTTTTTTTCATCAAAACACGTCTGCGTCCGTCAGCGAAAGCTGCGGGAGAGTGGAGAGATCATTGCCTGGGTCTTTGGCAAACGTAATACAAATACTGTCAGAGAGTTATGGTATAAAATAGAGGCACTAGGCCTAAAATGGGGCGGGCTATTGACGGATAATTGGAAGCGTTTTAAGCGGGTATTTAGGGACAACCACCACCAGATAGGCAAGGCGGGCACTAAGGGCATTGAAGGCAACAACTGTCGGTTAAGGCACCGGATCAGGCGAGCCTTTAGGCAAACATGTTGTTTTTCAAAAAAGATGGAAAATCACATCAAAGCCTTTGAATTAGCCTTTTATTACATCAATTATGGGCATATTTAAGATTTCATACTTTGTAGTACACCTCCAAAAATACTATCTTAATTTGACTTTTTTCTCTTTAAAAATCACTAAATTAGTAACATAAAACTGACCCTTCTATGCTTAAAGAATCGGATTACGCACTACTGGAGCAAAAGGAAATTTCTGAAAAACACTTACAGCACCAGCTTGAAAGATTTGAGCGGGGATTTGAAGCTTTGCAAATCACCTCGCCTGCTACAATAGATAACGGTATTCTGCGACTGTCGGATGAGGCGGTGCAAAATGCGGTTAATTTGTATGAAGAGTCAGAAATTGAAGTTTTAAAGTTTGTTCCTGCTTCCGGAGCCGCCTCCAGGATGTTTAAAAATCTATTTGCAGTACTTGACTCAAATGGAAAAGAGCAGCAGAAAATCGCAGCACTTTTTTTTGAAAACATGCAACGATTTGCATTTACGGATGATTTACAAAAGTCATTTGAGTCCGAAAAGGGAAGGTCCTTTAAAAAGGCAGTAAATGATAAAGATATTGAGGTAATTGCGTCATTATTGACAGAAAAAGGGTTGAACTATGGGGGACTGCCCAAAGGGCTGCTCAGGTTTCATCGTTATGAAGGTCATGTGAGAACTCCCGCTCAGGAGCATTTGGAAGAAGGAGTAAAGTATGCTCAAAAAGAAGGAGTTGTAAAAATTCATTTCACAGTCTCTCCTGCTCATCTGGAGAAGTTTCAGGCCCATGTTGAAGAAGCAAAGGCAAATTATGCCGGAGTAAATATCCGGGTAGATTTTAGCTTTCAAAAAGAATCTACCGATACTGTTGCGGTGGATATGGAAAATGTGCTATTCAGAGATGAGAGCGGAAAACTGCTTTTCAGACCTGCCGGACATGGTGCGTTACTGGAAAACTTAAATCAACTTAATACGGATATCATTTTTATCAAGAACATAGATAATGTTGTGCCGGATCGACTAAAACAGACAACCATTCGATATAAGATGGCCCTTGCCGGCATTCTTCTGAAATACCAGTCGAAAGCATTCGGCCTTTTAGAAAAAGCGGAAAGCGGTGAAGATATTGTTAGTGAAGGGAGACAGCTTTTGCTGAAGATGGGGAGTAAAGGAGATTTTCCAAAGGAAGAGGTATTATCTTACTTAAATCGACCCATCCGTGTTTGTGGGATGGTCAAAAATGAAGGAGAGGCCGGAGGAGGCCCTTTTTGGGTAAGGTCCGGCGAGAATGAATCGTTACAAATCGTAGAAGCGGCACAAGTTGATAAAACAGATGCTTTGCAGCAATCTATTTTTAAAAGATCTACACACTTCAATCCGGTAGATCTTGTTTGCGGGGTTAGGAATTATAAGGGTGAAAAATTTGATCTGCTGAAGTATCGGGATGAGAACACAGGTTTTATTACCGAAAAATCATATCAGGGCAAAAAACTTAAAGCCATGGAACTGCCCGGGCTGTGGAACGGAAGCATGGCTGACTGGAATACCGTCTTTGTAGAAGTCCCGCTGCTCACGTTTAATCCCGTAAAGACGGTAATGGATTTGCTGAAGTCCAACCATTGTTAATCGCTTTCTGTGAATGATCCTATGTGTCGGAAGGGCTTCATTAGAAAGAAGGTAATGGCTTTTATGCAGCAATTATTTTTTCATGTATGTAAATTTATGAAAATTATGAATTGATTCAAGTTTAATATAAGATAATTATATCAAACTTGCACTAAAATGGTAACCATCGGTCAGTTTAACCGGTTTGATCTTTTTATGATTTCAGAAGAAGTATTCCGAAGATTTGTTCCCGAGGCTGCAGTAGCATATTGTGACAAGCTTTATCAAAGTCTTGGCTTTGAGTTTAAAATAAAAAAAAACAGGCAAACTAAGCTTGGAGATTATCGATACAACCCTAATGGCAATAAGCATACCATCTCTATAAATAATGACCTTAACCCTTACGCTTTTTTGGTTACCTATCTCCACGAGGTTGCACACCTTACAGCTTTTAAGAAATACGGAAGAACGATTCAACCTCATGGAAAGGAATGGAAGGCCTGTTTCAGGAAAGTAGCCTTCCCCTTATTAAAGGATGAAGTTTTTCCAAATGCGGTATTAGCTGTACTTGAGAAATATTTCAGCAATCCAAAAGCATCCAGCTGTTCTGATCCTATTCTTTATGAGGTGCTGAGAACCTATGACTTAGAAAAAAGAGATACCGTTTTTCTTAAAGAGATCAGTGTCGGGCAATTGTTCAGCTTTGGCAAAAAGGACTTCATCAAACTGGAAAAGAAAAGAACCCGGTCTGTCTGTGAGCAGGTCGAAACGAAAAGAAAGTATTTAATCTCGGAAATGGCTGAGGTTAATTCACTAAATCAGTAAAAAATTGATAATATTCTTTATTCACCTAAAACTTTACTACTTTCACGAAAAATTTAATGCTCCTCATCAGATACAAACAATTTATACGCCATGGCGAATACTATAGCAGTGTATAATCTCAAAGGAGGTGTTGGCAAAACGAGCACTACACTTAGCTTGGCTCACAGTTGGTCCCGAACATACAAAATACTATTGATCGATTGTGATCCGCAAGCCAACCTTTCACAAGCTCTTCTTGGAGAAGATGCTATTGATAACGAACTATCGCTATATAGAATCACAAAAAAACTTTTACACAATAGTGTTCCTGATTTAGAGCCTATCAAGATTCATCCTTATCTTGATTTGGTTCCCGGTGACTTTAAAATGTCCGGAATAGAACTGAATAGTCAGTTCATTTCATTTGGACACAGCATTGTCTATAGGTTGATGTCGCTAGTTAAATCGAAATACGATCTTATTATACTGGACTTTCCCACGCACTTTGGAATGACGGTAAAATCGTTCATAGCTAATATTGACAGCATATTAATCCCTGCTATACCTGACTCTTTTTCTGCATCAGGATTCAAGCAATTATTAAATTATCTGGCTGAGGTTAAGAAAGAGAAGCCGCTGAATATTCTTGGAATATTCTTCAATCAGTTTCGAAGAAGTACGATCTATCACAATGAGGTGATTAGTGAGGCAGAACAAACTTTTGGCAGTCTTATACTTAATCAACGGGTAAGACAATCAATAAAAGTCAGTGAAGCCAATAATGCTACTTTACCCATCTACTCTCTCATGGAGGAGGGTAATGATGTGGCTGGGGATTTCTTAAAGCTAAGTGAAGAAGTGATTGGACGATTGAATACCTCCAACCTGGATGAGGTGTTGGAAATACTGGATACAGAAGAAAATATCGGATAGTAAGTCTTGTTTGCATCAAAGTAATATCAATCAGTTAGAGAGCTAAAAAACTTCTAAAGGGTGGACCCGCTTGAAATAGCTGGTGGAAGTAAACCATCACGCTTCAATTCTACATAAAGTTGCCGTTTAAAAGGTTTTATACGCTTTTTGGTTTACTCTCGGCAATCCTTTTTTCAATAAAGAGATAAAAAATCATTGATAGCCCGGAAAATCCCGGTAATTTTATGAGAGGATAACATGGAAAGATATGTTAGTTATATCATTAAAGTTCAATATATTATAATTAATAGACTAAATATTGATCTATTATCCTTTTATCAAAACCTTTTGCTTATATCAAACTCAGGTTAAATGAGTAAAAGTGAGAAATTCAAAGATTTTACGAAAGATTCCATAGAGTAGAGCCCGGAAGGAGATGAAACAACAAATTAAAGAGAAAGAAAAACTACTGAAGAATAAAGAAAAAGAACTTAAAGTCCTTATTCAAAAAGAAGGAGAGCAATTAAAAACTAAAGCGACTCGGATAAGCAAAATAGCACTTCTATCAGGTTTTGCATCTCTAATTATTTATTCAATATATCGTTCTTCTTCCGGCGAAAAAGAGCCGAAGACAAAAAAGATAAAAAAATACAAGCAGGGCTTAATTACCAAATTAAGTAAAATAATCATGCCCTGTGTAGCAAAACTGATTTTGAACTATATCAATACGGAAAAAGATAAAGACAAAGCCTAAATGTTCATTAAAGATTCTCTTTTTCTCATCTTTCCGGCCGGGATACCAAACATCGTTTTAAACCTTCTACAGAAATAAGCTGTATCTTTATATCCTACCTCTTTACCAATATCACGGATACTCTTTCTTGATGTTCGAAGTAAATTCACTGCGGCCTCCATTCGCTGATATTCAACATAGTCTTGAGGATTTATTCCCATCAACATTTTAAAGTACTGACCGATGTAATCTTCGGAAACATTTGCTACACCTGCCAGTGTCCTATTGGATAAATTTTCAGACAGGTTCTCTTTGATAAATGTGAATAGCTCTAGTAATCTCGGGTCTTTGAAATAAGTAGAGTTGATAACTATTTTCTCAACGAAAAGATTATTGTTAATAATATACCGAATTAACTCTATTGTCATATTTTCCGTGAGTACCTTGACAATTCGATCTCTGCCCGGCACTTTTCCCAAAGCCTCATCGTTTACATTTTCAATGAGACCGGCCAGCTTATAATTCTCTTCTATTTTGAATGGAGGTATATCCAGAGAAGAGAAGAAGTTCACTGAGTCAAAAGCCCTCACATCAAAAGCCACGTAGCTATAATGCTCTTCAGTTGATGGGGCTTTATCAAATGACTTTAAAAACCGGTTTTTATTTGAAAGAAAATCATCTTTTGAAAGAACCGTAGGCTTACCTGATCCGTATGAAATTGAAGTAGGTCCTCCGCTAGGGATGAATATCACGTCTCCTTGTTTTGCCTGCTCTTTTTCTTTTCCGAATCTTATTTCTCCGCTTTTCACTAAAATGAGATGATTCTCTACCTCATAGTTGTTTTCTATTGTAACGGGCTTTAGAATATTAATATTTCTAGCCTTAATAAATCGAATTTGAAGTGAATTAATGATTTTATTATAATCTTCCATTGTTTAAAATTTAATGTATTGTTAATAATATCAAAATTAGTGAGATAAATCTAATAATCCAAGATTAATCCTAATTTCCGAAAAAAAACTTTTTTCCGGTTAAAGAATCATTTCAATAACGCACGAGAAATCACGATCTTTTGGATCTCGGAAGTCCCCTCATATATCTGAGTAATTTTAGCATCACGCATCAAGCGCTCGACATGAAATTCCTTAACGTAACCATACCCGCCATGAATTTGTACTGCTTCTACTGTTTGTTTCATTGCCACCTCAGAAGCAAATAACTTTGCCATAGCACTTTCTTTGGCAAATTCTTCTCCTCTATCTTTTTTTCGTGCAGCGTTTAAACAAAGTAGTCTTGCTGCTTCTATTTCAGTAGCCATATCTGCCAATTTGAATTGTATGGCCTGATGTTTAGCTATTTCCACTCCAAATGCCTTTCTCTCTTGTGCATACTTTAATGAGAGTTCCAATGCTCCGGATGCAATGCCCAGCGCTTGTGCAGCAATACCAATCCGGCCGCCATTAAGAACACTCGTGGCAAATGTGAATCCGAAGCCATTTGCTCCTATTCTGTTTTCCTTTGGCACTTTCACATCCTGAAACATCAGAGAATGGGTATCGCTGCCTCGGATGCCCAATTTCTCTTCCTTCTTACCCACGATAAATCCCTCCATCTCTCGCTCTACGATAAGTGCATTTATTCCTTTGTAGCCTTTTTCAGGACTCGTCTGGGCCATGACCAGATAGGTAGAGGCAGAGTTCCCATTTGTAATCCAGTTTTTCGTACCATTCAACAGGTAATGGTTTCCCTTGTCCTCAGCCGTAGTTTTTTGGGAAGTAGCATCGGACCCGGCCTCCGGCTCTGACAAGCAGAAAGCCCCAATCTTCTGACCACTTGCTAAAGGAATCAGATATTTTTGTTTTTGTTCCTCAGTTCCATATTTTTCCAGTCCCCAGCACACCAATGAATTATTGACAGAAACACAAACAGACGCAGAAGCATCAATTTTCGAAAGCTCTTCCATAGCAAGTACATAACTCACCGTGTCCATCTCACCCCCGCCGTACTTTGAATCCACCATCATACCCATGAATCCCAGTCTGCCTAATGCTTTAATTTGCTCAGCAGGAAACCGTTCTTTAGTATCCCTTTCAATCACGCCGGGCAATAATTCCTTCCGAGCAAAATCTCTTGCGGCATCTCTTACTGCCAGTTGTTCTTCAGTAAAATTGAAATTCATGTTTTATTTGGCTTAATACGTTTTAAACAGGCGGCAAATGTAAGAAAGTTATGCGTGCATACTAAAAGGATCAGCATACGCAAACCTACTTTTCGACTAAAGTCCGCAGGAAAGCAACTTCATCCTCAAGCTGCTTGATGCGTTTTTCGTATTGTTCTTGCAGCAGGCGGTGCATCTTCTCGGGGAAGTGATTATTATAAATATTAGGAGCCTCCTTATTATTGTTTTGATTGAAAATAATCCGGTCGTCAAACCCGATAAGCTGTACGGGGGTCACCTCCAATATCTCACCGATCTGTTGTAGCTTTTGCAAGTCAAGTTTGGACTCTTCTTTCTCAATCCGGCTGTAATTTCGCTGGCTCATCTTTAATTTAACGGCCATGTACTCTTGAGAGTAGCCTTTAAGTTCCCTGAGCTTTCTGATGTTTTCTCCTACGTTCACGGCACAAAAATACACAATGTCTAATTAAGACAACTATTGTCTGAAATTAGCACCTGCCTGCATGTACTATCGAATTTCACAATGCTTAAATTCGCACATTCATCAAAATTTTAATTCAATTATGGTAAAACAAACTTACTTATTTTATTTTCTGCTTAGTCCGGTTTTTTTCTCGTGCGGGGACGATGACGGGGATGATGAGCCTGTAAATACGCTTACGTTTAAAGGCACTACTTATACCTTCGAAAAGGGTTTTGTGTTTGATGAAGGCAGTACTGGAGATGATGGTGGTGATGATACACACTACAGATATTATTTTCAAATAGGCGAAAAGGAACTTGAGGTTATTACTGATGAGGAGGATGGAGACAAATACGCTGATTGTAACCAATGTGTTAATGCTTACTTTCAGCTTCTCTCACCGGGGATATCCGGTTTCAAACCGGGAACTTTTGAGTTCGTTGATACGGACAATTTAAGTTTAAGTAACGTTTCAGGTAAGTATCTTTTTGAATATGCAGATATAGAATTCATAATGCCAGGTGATGACGATGGTACCTACTTTGAAGCCATCTCCGGTACGGTCACCGTCAAAGAAAACTCAAACCTAAACTACACGCTGACGTGCAGCATGGTTGTTCAGGAAACAAACGACGGTAGTAATTTTATTGACGGCACGAAACAAACGGTTTCTTTTTCATTCACCGGCGATTTTACTTATATTGACAATAGGTAATTAAGATACGAATTCCGGTGCAAGAGTACCCGAGCTAAAACGTACCCAGATTCAATGGTAAAAGAGAATGTCTCAGGACTTAAAAGCCGCTTCAAATGGTCAGAAGCGGCTTTTTTATTTTGTGGGTTACTGCTAAAAGCTACCCGATAACTTTTTTCATCACCGCTCCAATAGCTGCGGGAGAAGCCACTACATGAAGTCCGCACTCCTTCATGATCCTCATTTTTGCCTCCGCAGTGTCCTCTTTTCCGCCAATGATGGCTCCGGCATGCCCCATCCTTCTTCCCGGAGGGGCCGTTTGTCCGGCAATGAAACTAACCACAGGCTTTTGGTTTCCATCTTCCCGGATCCATCTGGCCGCATCCGCTTCCAACTTATCGTAAAAGCTACGCTTGGGTTGGAGGCTAGCTGATGGCTTTTTAAGGTCTTCAATACTTTTCCAAGCGAGATGTCCAAAATAACGCTTATAGCTCTGAGCCCACAACCTCTCACAAACATCCTTATAATCATAGCAATAGTGGTAGAATGAGCCCCCTTTATAGCTCAAAGCATGGTCGCCGATAAACGGGCGGGAGCAGGCGTTGCATAAATAATTTTGCTTTTTAGTTTTTTTCCGTTTTTAACTATATTTGTGCGCTTACATGGAGGGCAGGATCGTGTGATTTGTATTTTCATTCGTTTTGGAAATTAATTTTTACGCAAATTCACGCTCACTTGTTCTTTTTGAAGAACTTATAAATCATACTTTTTGTAACAATACCAAAATTTTTAACATGAATAAAATAACACAAAAATTTATGTTCGTTACACTAAATCGCCTTGGCATTATTCATATCTGGCTGTGGGGATGATGATAACGAAGAAATAACCGTTGATCCCACTGATCCGGAAGATAAACTGATCCGGAAGATAAATTTGACGCAAGACTAAATAACAATGCCACAGACTCATTAACCGCTAAGGTTTTTCTCTCTGATATTAAAGATGGGAAAGTTAACGTCTTGTTAAGTTTTAACTCTCCGGATAAAAATATGAATAGGGTGTATATTACACGCAATGCTCAAGGTCAAGGTGCCGAACCTGTTGATGCAGGTGAAACATTTGGCGTAAACGATAAAGGAGATGGATCTATTGATCTTAGCGAGATTCGAGAAAGAGTTTCAGTTTTGAATTACCATTCCCCACTACCAGACTAGAAAATCTTAAAGGTACTATCGTTTATACATTTTGGGCTACTTCTAAGAAAGGGGATTATAGAGATACATCTGACGATAAGGTAGTTGGACCGGCAGTTTTAACGATTGATCTGAGTGGTACAAACCCTGCTAAAATCTTAAATGAATATACTAATAAAATCAGATTAGAAGCACCACTGGCAGATGGATCTTCAAAAACGTTTATCTCTACTTTAGATGGACAAGTTTATCAGATCAAGAAAGGTGAAGAATTTGCCTCTTTCTGGGATTTTGGGTTTTACTACCTAAATAGCACGGGAGTATCTTTAGCTTCTACGGTAGATTATCCAAAACTATTCAAAGATCCTGAAGGTGGAAGTGAACTAGTTACGGTAAATGAATTTTTAAATATTGAGGCCACTGAAGTGAATGACTGTTTCTTTCAGTTAGCTCCGGAAGGCACAGACTTTGACTCATTTGAGACCTCTGATGATTTAACTTTCAATATTACTAAAAATGATGAACAGGACATTAACCAACTTGAAATTGATGATGTAGTCTATATCCTTGACCAATATGATAAAAAAGGAATTTTAAAGATTACGGGCTTAGTTAAAAGCTTTGGGTCAGACGGATTCGTAGAGTTTGATATGAAGGTTGAAAGATAAAACAATCTCTTTCGATTCAAATTGAATATGTTTGATCTTATAAAATTCTAATAAAAAAGACCCGGCTGGATTCTCAGCGGGGTCTTTTTCGTCTTAGCAGATCACTAAAAGCTAACCGATAGCCTTTTTCATCACCGCTCCAATAGCTGCGGGAGAAGCCACTACATGAAGTCCGCATTCCTTCATGATCCTCATTTTTGCCTCCGCAGTATCCTCTTTCCCGCCAATGATGGCTCCGGCATGTCCCATCCTTCTTCCCGGAGGAGCCGTTTGTCCGGCAATGAAACCAACCACAGGCTTTTGGTTTCCATTCTCTCGAATCCACCTGGCCGCATCCGCTTCGTACTGCCCTCCAATCTCACCAATCATAACCATCCCGTCTGTTTCAGGATCCTCCATCAGCATTTGTATCGCTTCTTGAGTAGAGGTTCCAATGACAGGGTCTCCGCCGATACCGATGGCGGTAGAAATACCAAGACCTGCCTTCACCACTTGGTCAGCAGCTTCATAAGTCAGCGTTCCTGATTTAGAGACAATGCCAATTTTTCCTTTCTTGAAAACAAAGCCCGGCATAATGCCAACTTTGGCCTCTTCAGATGTAATGACTCCCGGACAGTTTGGCCCGACTAAAACGGCACCCTTTGATCGGGTGTATGGTTTAGCATATATCATGTCTTTTACCGGAATACCTTCCGTGATTGTCACGATTACTTTTGTACCGGCATCTGCGGCTTCCATAATGGCATCTGCGGCAAATGCCGGCGGCACAAAAATGATTGAGACATCGGCTCCTGTTTTATCAACGGCTTCTTTCACGGTATTGAAAACCGGCTTATCAAGGTGTGTTTGTCCGCCTTTTCCGGGCGTAACACCGCCAACTACATTGGAGCCGTATTCAATCATTTGACCGGCATGAAATGTACCTTCGGAGCCGGTAAAGCCCTGAACGATAATTTTAGAATCTTTATTTACGAGAACACTCATCTATGACTGGATTTTGCACAAAAATATAAGATAAAACCAGTCTGTCAATGCGAAATTGAAATAGTATGCTTACAAATAAATTTTTAATCAACAAGTCCGGTTTGCTGCTCATTTATTTTCTCCTTCTCAAATCTTCTCTAATCCGGGACACCAGTTGGTACAAAATCCACACCGCAGTCAATGTCAGGGCTATTGCTCCCATCCATTCATTGTATTTAGCAACGGTAAATCCAAAGATTGCAACACCAATTGTGAAAAGGTCTGACGTGTCTATTGTCTTCATCTAAATTTTATTTGTAATCTATTTTATAAGATTAACTAAAATACCGGACTTCAGGCAGCAATTCTCCAGTCTTCCTTGAAAAGATAATGAGTTAGTCCCAAAATATCCTTATCCGAGTGTGGTTTATAACTACACTCTGCCATCCTTTTCTCATACGCTGCATTCACCCGGCCGCATACGCACTCCCTGTCTTTAGTTCGATTAATTTTTCCTGCCTTTACCGCTAACGAACGGAAACCTTCCGACCGACCGAACCGGTTAGCAAAAAAACGAGGGCAAACGATGCCCTAGCCATAAATATCATTCAAAACGTTTGCAAGTCTAATTCCTGCCTGTAACAGCCGCTGATTCAACAGTGCAATGTTATCGAAACTGTACCGATAAGCCAGTGACTTGCTATCGGGCATGGTCTCATAGCACTGCCTGCGGTACTCTTTAGATTCATTTGCCCAATCCAGAGCATTTAAAGAAGACCAGGCATTTAACTCTTCAACCGAAGGATGATCAATCCAATCCGCATATTCCGTGTAACTGTAGTTTTGTCCCTCTATCATCTTCGTATCCCAGACTTTATCGAGGTTTGAGTTCTGCCCGAAATATCTGACCTTTACATCATTACCTCCTCTGTCCTTTCCGTTTCCTACATGTAATGGCTGGTGAATATCTCCAATCAAATGAATGAGGCACTTTAAAGCAAACACCTCATCCTCATCTGTGAACTGTTTGCTTTTCAACTCTTTGATCAGCCTTTTGATCGTTTGTATGATGTCTCCTTTTTTCGGGGTTCCGGCTTCATCGTATGTTTGACCGTCCGGGATCGTCGCATAGTGCCAGGACGACATGTGTTGATAGGCCGGATCCGATTTTATAAAATCCATGTAAGTGCTTACCTCCGCAAGGGTCTCATCCTCAAGTATCATCTCAATTTTTTTAAGTGCTTTTTCAGAGAGATGCCTCTCAGCAATTAAACCAACTATTCTATGACCATTCTGTCCCCACCCAAATAGCTGACCGGAAATAGACAGAAGTACAAAAACAACAATAATTTTTTTCATAATCTCAAATTTAAAGAGCCTGAAAATTATCAAAAAAAATTAAATATCACAATTTTTTAAAAAGAGAAGGCATGTCTAATACAAAAAAAATACTTGCGTTTATATTATCCGCTTCTTTATGCACCCGAACAGATTAGAATAGCAAAAAAGAGTAATTGAGATTACAATAGAAATCCAATGAATAAAAATCATTGTACTCCTGCCATCAAACTCCTTGATACCATGCTGTTAAACCTCTCTAATACATACACTAGCACTCCTCTAATGCTGATGCGTACACTAAACTCCCCCAACCCCAACCAAGCGTAGATTGCATCTACGCTTTAATATATTTTGTTGCTTTTTTAGTGAGAAAATAGACAAAGTAAAGTAGGATATGAAGGTGTAGTTTGTAACTACATCTAGAGGGGAGGGAGTTTTCTGACATATTTTTTTCCTAAACCTGCACCATGAAAAGTAAAGCCCTGCACATCCTTGCCATCATGTTCTTAGGCAGCATCCTATTTTCCTGTAGCATAGACGATGAAGTTAGATTTAATCAGTACCGTTAGGATTGATAAAAAAATGGAAGAAGAATAAAATTGCTTTGTTGAATGAAGATAAATATCAGTGGATACAAGTAACTGACAACTCAACTTTTGCAACAAGAGACGGAGCAAGTGCATTGGTATTTAAAGATTCTTTATGGCTCATTGGAGGATGGAATCCTCTGAATAAGAAAAATTTCTCACGTATATGTAATAATGAAGTTTGGAATAGTGCAGTGGGTTCTCACTATTCCAATTCTGAAGGTTTTTTCATACCTATTATTTGCGGTTTTGTTTTCTCTGCTTTCTTTCTTTCATACCCTCTCGCCAAACTTGCTCACATTTCGGACCTAATATCGAGGAGAATGTGCTTACCACTATGGCTATAAAAAAGGAGAACAACCAATCTTGCTGTCTTAGAATATCCTTAGCTAAATAAATTACAATCACTCCTCCGATAAGATAAACAAAAAAAATAACAATAAACCATTTTATAGATGATTTTGAAAGAAGCTTCATCTGCTCTAAAATCATGAATTAATTAACAATCACCGATTGCATAACCAGTCAATGCTCCCGCACCTGCTCCCATAAGCCCTCCCAGAGTTCCAAATAGTTTTGCACCGGCCCATGCACCAGCTACTGTTCCAGCACTAGGGGCAACAAAAGTACCTATAGCTCCACCAATTACAGCTCCTGCTACGGCTCCGAGTATCGCCCATGTTGCTACATCCTTTGCACAAGCATAGTTATCTCTTGCATTTTCTGATCCTGACAGAAATAATTCAGGATGCTCCTGATAGGTTTCAAGGACCACTTTAGAGGCGATTAATGCTAATGTGATGACCACATTGGCATCACTAAACTCCATTTCTGATAATCTGGAGTTGATAATGTTTATAGCTTCTTCAGAATCTTTTCCTTCCATTTCCTCCGAGTATTCTTCTATAAATGCCTGAATGCCTTCGCTTATTTCAATTTCCTCGCTGTCAGACCTTGCAGAGTATCTTGGATAAAAGACTGGCCCTGCCATACCTAACTCATCAAGTTGAAAAGTTTCCTTTGTCAATAACGAAATTTCTGTTGCATCATTGAAAGTGAGGTCTTTGTCGTTCATTTTCTTTATTAGATTTTTGAAATCAGTATCAACCACTGAATAGATGCTATTCACGTCTATTTGGCGAGAAGGTTGATCTTTATCCAAATTGCTGATATCTTCTGTTTGACAAGAAACACTTAGACCTAAACAAGTTGCCGTTATTCCAATAATTTTTTAACTTCTATATTCCATAATAACAAAATTTTAAATAACATAATAATAAGTTCTAAAAATGAGAACTATTTTCATTAACTATATTTAAGATAATTTATTTGATTATGCTTCAAGTTTTAGATAGTTAATTTAATCAAGTAAAGCTATGTGCGTTTTATTTAAAAATACAAGTGGGAGTGAGAAAAATGTTTTTTTTCATAAATACATCCGGCTAAGCAGCGCATTGATGGAGCTTTCGGGTGTGACGACCTTGCATTAAGTCTTACTTTTGCCAATTAAACATCTACATTCCATTTTGAAAGCGGGAGATCTTCTGAATAAATATGCTGATAGTCCGATGATGAAGGCTATCGCCGGGAGCATAAAAGATAAAAAACAGCTTCGACTGAAAGGTCTTGCCGGAAGCTTTGACAGCCTTTTGCTATCAATTGTTTTCAGAGATATCGGCGGTATTCATCTGATCGTACTTCACGACAGAGAGGAAGCCGCTTACTTTCAAAATGATATTCAAAATTTTCTTGAGGAAGACTATGTTTTCTTCCCCTCTTCATACAAGAAGCCCTATCAATATGAAGAAGTTGAGAATGCCAATATTCTTCAAAGGGCTGAGGTATTGAATGACTTAAATGAAAAGGATAATTTGGTTATTGTTACTTATCCCCAGGTGCTTTCGGAGAAGGTGATTAATAAAAGGTCATTGATCTCTAACACATTTTCAATGTCAGTAGGAGAAAAATTAGCTGTTGATTTTTTAAATGATTTGTTAGTAACTTATGATTTTGAAAAAACTGATTTTGTCTATGAGCCCGGTCAGTTCTCCGTTCGCGGAGGTATCATAGATGTTTATTCATACGCTCACGAAAGTCCATATCGGATAGAGTTATTTGGTGATGAAGTGGAAACAATTCGTGAGTTCGACATAGCATCTCAGCTTTCAACAAAGCAGTTGGACAAAATCAGTTTGATTCCCAATGTTCAAACAAAACTTATTTCAGAAGAAAGACAATCATTCCTTAATTACATCCCCGATGAAACAACCATTTGGATAAAAGACTATGAACAGACACTTGACATTATTGACCGGTCATTTCAAAAAGTGAAGGAGCAATTTCAAATCATCAAAGAATTAAGTGGAAGTTCAACACTGATCACTTCTCCGGAGCAACTTTTTGAGACTCAGGAATCCTTTTCCAAAAATATTGATTCATTTCTAAAAATAGAGTTCGGAATCAGGTTTTATCTGAAGCCGCAGGCAGAACTTAATCTTACCGTCAGACCTCAGCCTACCTTCCATAAAAATTTTAACCTGCTAACAGATAATTTAAGAGAACTTCAGCAGAACCATTACGATAAAATTATCGCTGCCGAGTCTTTCAGACAGATCGAGCGTTTAATAACCATTTTTGAAGAAGTAGATCCTGAAATCGCTTTTGATGGTTTAAGTGCCTCACTGCGAGCAGGATTTATTGATGATGATGCCCAATTATGTGTTTATACGGATCATCAGATTTTTGATCGATTTCATAAATATGGTAGAAAAGAAAAATTCACAAAATCAAAAGCACTTAAATTCAAAGAATTAAAGACTTTACAGCCCGGAGATTTTGTGGTGCACATTGATTATGGCATTGGACGCTTTGCAGGACTTGATACCGTAGATGTTAGCGGAAACAAGCAAGAAGCGGTAAGACTGGTCTACCGAGATGATGATTTACTTTACGTAAGCCTGCATGCACTTCACAAACTTTCTAAATACAGTGGAAAAGAGGGAGAACCTCCTGCCATCAACAAACTTGGATCTCCGGAGTGGGAAAATAAAAAGAAAAAGGTCAGGAAAAAGGTTAAAGATATTGCGAAAGACTTAATCGAACTTTACGCAAAAAGGAAAGCAGCGAAAGGTTACGCATTTCCGGAAGATGATTACTTGCAAGCTGAACTGGAATCTTCATTTATCTATCAGGATACACCTGACCAGTCAATAGCAACTTCCGATGTGAAAGCAGATATGGAACAAGCACATCCAATGGATCGACTGGTATGTGGTGACGTGGGATTTGGTAAGACCGAAATCGCAATAAGGGCTGCCTTTAAAGCGGTGAATGCGGGAAAACAGGTGGCCGTATTGGTTCCCACAACCATCCTTGCCATGCAGCATCATTGGACTTTTGCTTCAAGGCTTGAAAACCTGCCCGTCTCAATCAACTACATTAATCGATTCAAAACAGGTAAGCAGATCACTGAAATCAAGAAAAAGGTAAAGGAAGGCAAAATTGACATCTTAATCGGCACACACCGAATCGTAAACAGAGACATTGAGTTTAAAGACTTAGGGTTAATGATCATTGATGAGGAACAAAAGTTCGGAGTTTCAGTAAAAGAAAAATTAAAAAATATGCGCGTAAATGTAGATGCTCTCACCCTAACCGCTACTCCAATCCCGCGAACACTTCATTTTTCACTAATGGGAGCCAGGGACCTCTCTATTATTTCCACCCCTCCTCCAAATAGAAGACCTGTAACCACAGAAGTTCATTCTTTTAACGAAGAAATAATCAGAGATGCCGTAAGTCATGAACTTAGACGGGGCGGACAAGTTTTTATGGTTCATAACCGAGTCAGCGATATAGAGCAAATAGGTAATTTGATTTATAAGCTGGTTCCGGACGCTCGAATTGGTATCGCTCATGGTCAAATGGAAGGTCCAAAATTGGAAAACGTCATGCTTAAATTCATCAAAGGTGAGTATGATATCCTAGTTTCTACCAACATTGTAGAAAGTGGATTGGATATTCCAAATGCAAATACGATAGTTATCAACAATGCACACATGTTCGGATTGTCCGATTTACATCAGATGAGAGGAAGGGTCGGTCGGTCCAATACTAAAGCTTATTGTTTCATGCTAACTCCTCCGGTCTCCGCTTTGACGAGCGATGCAAGAAAAAGACTCACCATTTTAGAAGAGTTTTCCGAATTGGGAGATGGCTTCAAAGTAGCAATGAGAGATTTAGACATTCGTGGTGCAGGAAACTTACTTGGAGCAGAACAAAGTGGATTCATAAATGATATTGGGTTTGATATGTATCATAAAATCCTTGACGAAGCAATTCAGGAGCTGAAGGAGGGTGAATACAAAGAGCTATTTGAAAGCAACCTTCTAAAGAACAAAGAAGCCATTCAGGCAATTACGGAAGATTGTAATATAGAAACAGACTTTGAAGCACTAATCCCGGAAAATTATGTAAACAACATCTCTGAAAGACTGGCGCTATATACACAACTTGATGATATTAAATCCGAAGATGATCTTTCCAAATTTATCCTAATGTTACAAGATAGGTTTGGTGAATTACCCGACGGGATTAAAAACCTGATTGAAATAGTCAAGATCAGATGGAAAGCAATAGAAATTGGTTTTGAGAAGGTAACTGTAAAGGGCGGAAAAATGAGATGTTACATCTCCGATAAAAAATCACAAGATTACTTCCAATCTGACCGGTTTGGCAATGTTTTGACATTTATAAAAAACTTCTCAAAACAAAGTAATATGAAAGAAATTAAAAATAAACTCTTAATTTCCGTGGAAAACATTACAACAATCGAAGATGTCAAAGAAATGATCAATCAAATATATTCTCCCTCGGTAGAGGCTTAACTTTGACATGAGTTCGGTGTAAGAAAGTGTGAATCTTTTAGTAAAAAAGGTAGACATTTAGTATATTATCATTTTCAAAACCAATCAATTAACTAAAAATCTACCTATCATATCAAATACTAAAATTATCGAAATTTTTTGGGCTATTGACGATTTCTGCCAAGATTTTATGCCCATCATCTCTCATCTTATTTCCCAAACCCGGTAAGCGATAACCGAATGGTTGAATTAAAGAGGGATAGCCTTGTGCCTTTAGTTAGCTATTTACCTCAGGCGTAGGGATAGTCTATAACTTTTCCGAGAAAGAGTCATCTCTCAAAATGAAGTTTTGTGATACAAAACAACTAATATTACCTCTTGGAAGAAGATAATTACACCGAACTCACGTTAATGTGGAAACGACATATCTTGAAAAAGAATTTGCAGAAGAAGTAAAATAACGAAATGCCAACAAGGTATATAGTGTATAGCTGCCCTGCCGTGGGACGGGAGCAAATCATACACAAAACCATTAGTAACTATTAAAACAAGCCGAGTACTGAATCAAAATTGAAAGAAAATTGCAAGCCAAAATTAAATACAACTTTTCGGGTAAAATATGGAAACACCATTCAAATGGAGGATGGTTTTTTGTCTCTCTTCCAAAGGATATATCAAAAGAAATTAAAGAAAATCTACAATGGCAGGAAGAGGGTTGGGGACGAATGAAAGCCTCTGCCACTGTCAAGGGATTTGAATGGAATACTGCCATTTGGTTCGACAGGAAGCAAGACACCTACTTACTTCCGTTAAAAGCTGACATTAGAAAGAAAGCCCATCTGGAATTGGACAATGATACAATTGCTATAAGCATTTCAATATAATAAAATAGTATGAACAGGCTTACAAGAATAACGGCAATCCTTATACAATTGCAATCCAAAAAGATAGTAACAGCAAAAGAAATAGCTGAACGATTTGAAGTTAGCCTGCGTACAGTTTATAGAGATATCAAAACATTGCAAAATGCCGGAGTACCGATTGGTTCGGAAAATGGCGTTGGTTATTTTATAGTTGAAGGCGACAGATTACCACCAATATCCCTCACCGAAGAAGAAGCAAACAGCTTGATTATTTCTGAAGTATTCATTAAAGAGCAAGGCGACAGATCACTATCTAAAAACTTTAATTCATTGCTCATCAAGATAAAGGCAACACTCAAAAAATTTCAGAAAGAGAATATAGAATTGCTCTCAAAGCGAACTTTTAGTTTTAATAAAGGCGAAATCAT
The DNA here is from genome assembly GCA_014323825.1 of Ekhidna sp. GTDB lineage: Bacteria > Bacteroidota > Bacteroidia > Cytophagales > Cyclobacteriaceae > Ekhidna. Next base: position 19,157 of record JACONI010000045.1, read on the forward strand.
TGAAAGCAACTGGCTGTCGGATATTCAAAAAGCGATTTCCAGTAAAACACAGCTTGAAATCACCTATAAATCACGCTATAAAGAAGAACTGACCAATCGTCAAATTGAACCACAGGCTGTATATTTTACAAACAATGTTTGGATTGTTATTGCTTTCTGTCATCTTCGAGATGATATGAGAGAATTCAGATTAGATAGAATTATTTACTTGAATACAACTTTAGAACCTTTTGAAAAACTCAGCTACTTCAACCTACAGGAATATTTTGAAATTTTTTAAACATAGTTGACATAGCGCTGTCACTACTCCATTTTACTTTTGACCTATGAAAAATTTAATCATTGGTTTAATCATCCTGACTGTATTCGGTTGCAAACAGTCAGACACCCAAAAGAAAGTAAAAATGGAACAAGCAAAAATTATTGAAATGGTAATGTGGAAATCCGTGGACGGAATTAGCCCGGAAGAAGCCAAAAAATCTATTACAAAGCTAAATGACTTTGTGAGTGAACAGCCTGGTTTTATAGCAAGAAAAACCGCCCTGGCAGAAGACGGAAAATTTTTAGACATTGTGTACTGGACAGATTTAAAGTCAGCCAAAGCTGCATCTGAAAAAGCAATGAAAACTGAAGATTTGTTTCCGTTTTTTAGTACAATTGACCAAAAAGAAATGATATTTCAGCACTTTGAAATATTCAATAATATAAAAAAATAACCGGGCACAACACAGTGTATAAGCAATAACGGTTTAGGTGAGGTTACCTGAACCGTGCTTTTAAAGTATATTGAATCAAAAAGTAGTTGTATAAAACTCGCTACTGCTCATGCACAAAACCGTTGGCATTAATACGGAACGAATTTTGATGATCAAACAAAATGTAGTTACTTTATAATAACATATTGAATAGTTATGGAAACCTCAATAATCAAAATCGGAAATTCAAAAGGACTTCGCCTAAGCAAGACTATTCTGAAAAAATATGACATCAGGGACAAAGTCGAATTGATCCTTGAAAAAGGGCAAATCATTTTAAAACCAATAGCTTCGCCCAGAAAAAATTGGGAGAAAAAGTTTAAAAAAATGAACGAAAGCAGAGATGATAAGCTGCTTATGAACAACGTATTTGAAGATGAAGACCTTGAGAAGTGGATTTGAGACAAAATACGCAATAGCTTTAGTAAACCTTGACCCAACGGTTGGCAGCGAAATAAAAAAGACCAGACCTTGCGTTGTGATTTCACCCAATGAAATGAATAAATATTTGAATACCGTTGTGCTTGCACCAATGACAACTAATTTAAATAAATACCCTACAAGAGTTTCGGTAAAGCACAACGGGAGGAAGGGAATGATTGCTACGGACCAAATTCGGACAGTTGACAAAACTCAGATCATTCGAATTTTTGAAAGCTTAACAAAATTAGAAGTTGAAAAACGAAAGAAGTGGAAAGATACTGTAAAGATTCTCAATCATCATAGTTGGACGTTACCAGCAATTTAATAGTTCGAATGAATAAATTCATCTTAATTTTATTAGTAGGAGTTTTTTTGTCTTGTCAAACAAAAAACGAATCAAAACAGAACTCGATCCAATCGTTTGGGGTACTCCAAGAATCCCTCACCTCAGACCTTACCGAATTACATCAACTGGGGTATATCAACGGATTCGGAGCAGCTATTGTCAACCAGAGTGGAATTCTTTACACGAATGGGATAGGTTATGCTAATACTCAAACTAATGCGGAGTACACCGAAAATACTATCCAGAACATTGGTTCCGTATCAAAAACCTTCATAGGAATAGCTCTGCTAAAGGCCCGGGAACTGGGGGAGTTAAATCTGGACGATCCGATCATGGACTATCTTCCTTTTGAAGTAAAAAACCCATCATTCCCCGATACATCTATTACCATCCGACAGCTAACGACCCATACATCCACCATACTGGATACTGATTACTACAATGAAAAATCATACGTTCTGAAAGATGATGTTCAAGTCTCCGACTCTCTGATGGCGATTTCAGAAAATTTTAATTCCCCTGATTCAAAAATGCCTTTGATAGACTTTCTGGAAAAAATTCTTTCCAAGGAGGGCAAATGGTATGAAGAAGCTGGATTTTCAAAAAATAGACCCGGTGAAATCTATGAATACAGCAATGTAGGGGCTACTCTGGCGGCTGTCATATTGGAAATTACTACCGGAAAATCGTTCAATGAATTTGCCACCGAGCATATTCTGAGACCTCTTAATATGACATCTTCCGGTTGGTCTTTCGAAGATATAGAACTATCCGCACACTCTACCTTATACGCTAACCCGGAAACCGAATTGCCCTATTATTCGCTCATAACGTATCCGGATGGCGGCCTGATCACGAGCATTTCCGATTTGGGTAAGTACCTGTCGGAACTGATTAAAGGTTACTCGGGAGAAGGAGTTTTACTGACTAGTGAGAGCTATCAGGAAATTTTCCGAGAACAGTTGGGTGCTGAACATCTTCCCGAAAGAAGTGAAGAAGACGATTATGATGATGAGTATAACAGCGGAATTTTTATGGGTTTTACACCTCGAGGATTTATCGGACATACCGGGGGTGACCCGGGAATTGCCACCTACATGTTTTTCAACCCCTCTACTAAAACCGGCCGAATTTTAATGATTAACACTTCGGTAAGAAACTCCGGGGGTGTTGATCAGTTTTACTCCATATGGAATAAACTGGGAGAATATGAAGTTCGATTGAATGAGAAAGCTGGTAACATATGATATAGCACATGCCAATACTTGTTATATAAAACGCGCTGTGCAAAACCGATACTTCAGTAAATATTAACAGAGTTCACAGGCACGTGCTACATCCGGACCGTTATGGCAATTAACAAACGAAGAAGCCAAGTCAGAATAGTAACTGACTTTATCGGATGAATTAGGAATTGAACTGACAGAGAGTACTCGTACAGATATTGAACATAGCGGGACAGGAATTTGACTTGAACCATGGTCTTAGTTATCCGAGAGAGTCTGCCAAACATCTCGCTTATCTGCCGCCAAGAACTATCTGTGCTTTCTAATATCTTATACTCGCAGAGGAGTTTGAAAATACCATAAAATCAGGCTTAAACGAAAAATAAGCCGGGTTTTTGGATCAGTATCTAACATTAATCTATTTCTTTCTTTTCTTGTTGCGTTGTGCCTCTTGATTGGCCTTCATGGCATCTTCAAGTCTTTGCTGGAATTTAGACTTTTTCTTTCCTGCATTTTTCTTCTTGTTTTCCTGAAGTGCCTGGTGGATTTTGTCTTCATCTATTAATTTTCTAAACAGCACAGTCTGCCCGAATGTCACCATATTGGAAATGAAATAATAGAAGGTCAGACCGGAGGCATAATTATTTAAGAAGAACAACATCATGATTGGCATAATATATTGAAGAGTCTTCATTGGACCTTGCATGGAAGCTGATACCTGACCGTTACTCCAGATAGTCGCTATCGTAGAAAGAGTCATTAATAGGGTAAAAAGGCTGACATGATCACCATAAAAAGGTATCTCAAAGGGGAGATTTAAGATACTATCGTAAGTAGACAGATCATGTGCCCAAAGGAATGACTCTCCGCGAAGCTCCACAGCATTTGGAAAGAAAAAGAACAGTGAAAACAAAATAGGCATTTGAAGTAAGACAGGAATGCAGCCACTTAGCGGGTTGATGCCTACCTGACGATAGAGATTCATCTGTTCTTGCTGCATTTTTTGCATGTCTTTTCCGTGCTTTTCTTTAAGCTCGTCCAACTCAGGTTTCATCGCTCTCATTTTGGCCATTGACATGTGAGACTTGTAAGTCAATGGAGATAAAATCAGACGAATGATGATCACAATGACAACAATGATCAGTCCATAGTTGGACATGAATCCTTGTAGAAAATTGAATATTGGTATGATCAGGAATTTGTTCACAACGGGGAGAGGGCCCCATCCTATATCTAAATTTTCTTCAAATTCCGGTGCTACTTCTTTAAGAATATTGTACTTATTCGTTCCAAAATAATACTTCATATCCAGCCCGCTGACGAAATCCGAATAAGGAATGGCAAGGTTCATTGACATATACTTGATTGAAGAGGAATCTGAAAAATCAACCTTTTGATTAATGTATCCCGAATTAAACGGCTTTTCAGAGATGATGGCTGCACTGAAAAATTTTTGCTTAAATGAAACCCAATGGATTTGAGAGCCTAAAGTCTCCTCTTCAAAATCATCGGAAGTCTCTGGCAATTCATCATACTCATCATTTGCCAGATAATACCTCACATTCGCATTTCTTCGACTGTCTTCAAGTGTTCTCTCCGCACGGTTTAAGGCATGATTCCATTGATAGGTGATTGCAGTGGGGTTTAAGACGGAGTTTAAGTTATCGGATTGGGTCTTAAATCCTATTTGAAAACCTTTTTTAGAGATGTTGTAAATATGCCGGATTGAAAACGACCCGTTTGAAAGGGTGTATATGACTTGCGTTGTATCTCCGGCTTTATTTTTAATAAATGAGTAATTCAGGTCATTCAGATTGATCTTTTTCCCTTGGTGATCCATGATCACATTGATTTGCGACTTTGATGCGTCAACCAGTTTAAATGGATTCCCTGTGTAATCCCGATGATTCTTTAGGACTACCTCCTTAATACGACCCCCCCTGCTGGAGAAGGTAATAATAAGGTCTTCATTTTCTATTTTCTGCGTTTCTTCTTGGTCTTCTACGGCAAAAGCAAATGCCCCATACTTTATAAAGTTTTCCACAGCAATGAGCGAATCGGAGGGCTCCACAGCCTTTGTCCGGACATCCGCTGCACGAGACGAAGCTGTCCGGTCGGCTGCCGGTTCTTTCTGATTTACAGTCTCTTCAGGAGTGGGCGGGGCGGGAGCAAACCAAGTGAAATACACTGCTAATAGCGCAAACATTAGAATTAAACCTATAAATTGATTCCTGTCCATTTGATATTGATTAATTCTCCCGGCTTCTTTTAAGTTCAAGAGATGTCTTTACAAATTTTATAAATAAAGGATGCGGAGAAGTAACTGTAGATTTTAACTCCGGATGATACTGAGTCCCCACAAACCAGGGATGATCTTTAATTTCCATCACCTCTATAAGGTTTGTATCCGGGTTCATACCCGTTGATATCATCCCTGCATGTTCAAATGCTTCTAAATACCTGTTATTAAATTCATATCTGTGGCGATGTCGTTCCTGAATTTTTAAGGTTCCGTATGCTGCATAGGCTTTACTTCCTTTTTTCAGATTGCACGCATAGGTGCCCAGTCGCATGGTACCTCCCAGGTTCTTCACGTTTTTTTGATTTTCCATGAGATCAATGACAGGGTAGGAGGTCTTACCCATTTCGGTGCTGTTGGCTTTCTCTTTTCCCAGCACATTCCTGGCAAACTCAATAACCGCACATTGCATTCCCATACAGATCCCAAAAAATGGAATTTTGTTTTTTCTTGCATAATAAACAGCATGAATTTTCCCTTCAATGCCTCTTTTCCCGAATCCGGGAGCTACCAGGATTCCATCCAGATCTCTCATTTGCTTCATAACATTCTCACTATCTAACTCTTCCGCATGAATCCACTTTACATTCACCTTACATTCATTGGCCGCACCGGAATGGATGAATGACTCTGCAATGGATTTGTACGCATCCCGGAACTCAACATATTTTCCTACCAGCCCGATATTCACGGAATCCGTTGGGTTTTTTAGCTTTCCTAAAAAGGCTTTCCATCGGTCAATCTCAGGCTCTTTTTTATAAGGCATTTTAAATTTGGTAAGAACACGTTCATCAAGTTTTTCTTTGCGCATCAAAAGAGGAACATCATAAATGGTCTCCGCATCCAGTGATTCAATGACAGAATTGATAGGAACGTTACAGAAAAGTGCCAGCTTTTTTCTGATGTCCTGATTAATGGGATATTCCGAACGACATACTAAGATATCCGGCTGAACGCCTGCCTCCAGCAGTTCTTTTACGGAATGTTGGGTCGGCTTGGTTTTGAGCTCTCCTGAAGCTTTTAAATAAGGAATTAAGGTCAGATGAATGGAGATACTGTTGATAGACCCCAACTCAAACCTCGCCTGCCGAACGGCTTCCACAAATGGAAGAGATTCGATATCACCGATTGTTCCGCCAATTTCCGTAATGACAACGTCGTACTTACCGGTTTCTCCCAGTTTATAAATATTATTCTTTATCTCATCCGTGATATGCGGTATGACTTGTACTGTCTTTCCCAAAAATTCTCCCTCACGTTCTTTTTGAATGACATTGTAGTATATCCTGCCGGTAGTAATGTTGTTATCCTGTGAAGTTTTAATGTTTAAGAAACGTTCATAATGTCCAAGATCTAAATCCGTCTCTGCTCCGTCATCGGTGACATAACATTCTCCGTGTTCGTAAGGGTTGAGGGTTCCCGGATCAATGTTGATATAAGGATCAAACTTTTGAATTGTCACGGATAAACCTCTGGCTTGCAATAATTTACCAAGTGAGGCAGCAATAATTCCTTTTCCGAGTGAGGAGGTTACTCCACCCGTAACAAAAATATATTTGGTCTTAGACATTAAAAGGATTTATGAACTCTTTGTTACGGAATGCAAAAATAGGTGTTTAATTGTTATGCGGAAGTAAAATTTTTAATTTTAATCTAAACTAAAAATAATAATCATCTAAAAAGAATGGGGGAAAGGTGCCTGCATATTTATTGCTTTGTTTCTTCCTCATAACAGAGAATTAATCATTAGTGTAATTATTGTTATTGCATTAATTAAATAATCTAACCTTCACGTTAAAAATGAAAAAATCACTATCAACCAACTATTTACTGGTAGCTTTCGTAACTTTTGCTAATGCACAGTTTCATGTTGAATTAGGTACGAATTTCAACTCTCCACAAGACCATTTTGCAAATCTGTATAATTCAGGCACAGGTGCATACATTGAACCTAAATATACTGTCAGTAAAAACCTTGATCTTGGTTTGTTGATTGCAGGAAGTGTCTTCAGAGGAGCAGACTTTGATCAGGGTGGAATTTCCGGATCAGCAGAAGCTCTGGGCGCATTCAGTATTTTACCAACCGGTACTTATAGATTTGTAAACGGCAGTATTACTCCCTATACAGGTTTAGGGCTTGGCGTTTACAGCTTTGAGGCACCTGTTCTTGATATTGGAGGAGGAAATACGATAGAAGGTGATAGCAAAACTGAATTCGGGACTGCCCTCAGAGCCGGAGTTTATCTTGGTATCGTAAATTTGGGCGCAGTTTATCATCTTATACAGGACACGAACTTCATTCAAATCAATCTTGGATTTAGAATTGGAGGCAGAGGTTAAATTCCTGAAAAATAAAAAGAGGTGCTGCAATCAGCAGGAGGGGAGTAGTTGTTTAGCAGCAGGACAATGGTGTCCCGTCCTAAAATAAGTAGACCGTTTTTTATTTCATGCTGATCTTGGCTTACAATAAAAAAATCATGGCCATCTTAAAATCAAAGTAAATCCTTTTCAAGACAGGCAATAGTTACAAACTACACCTCGTTGGGAAGATACTGTCATCCTTTAATCCCGGTACTGACTTTCTATCGCTTCACAAACTTCAGCAGATGCCCGTCCGGCAGTTGAATCAAGTACAGGCCGCTGTGAAGGGAGGCTGCATCTATCCTTGTGTTTGTGGTGCTTTTCAGCACTAACTCCCCGCCAAGGCTCAGGATGCGAATCGGGCTTTCCACGGGAGACTGCACTTCCACGTAACGCCCCGAAGGATTGGGGAAGACTACTGCTTCCAACGCATCATCCGCTGCACTTAGCACACAGGGAGTAATCGTTACCGCCTGCGTTTGCGTGGTCGTGTTGCCTGTCTTATCGGTGTAGGTCCACGTGATCGTGGTTTTGGACGTAATGGGGAACGTGGCATTTGTAGTAGCAGTGATCTGCCCGTCGCAAACGTCATTGGCTTTGGGAGCGGTCACGTCTGCTTCCGCCAGCGAACACCGTGCGGTAATGGCAT
>JACONI010000046.1 GCA_014323825.1 Ekhidna sp.
TAAACTTATTAGCTTTTTTATTAATCTTTAGTATGGTTTTAAAAATCAAAGGACAAGAAATGAACGAATTAAAAAAAGTAAAACCATATTCAATTACCTTCTCTGTTTCAAACTATAAATGAGACAGCGGATTGGTACGCACAGAAATTGGGATTTCAAAAAGTTGCCGAAAAGGACTATCCTGAATTCAAAACATCTTTAGTTTTTTTAGAACTCAACGGATATAGAGTTAAACTCATAAAAGACGGAAACGCCAAAAGTGGACAAGTTGTGAGGGATGTTCCGCCAGCCCATACTTCCAAATTCGGACAGTCACAATTTTGCTTACTTACTACGAATCTGGACGGAATTAAAACAGAATTGCAAAATAATGGAGTGAGCAATAAAATCTATTTTGTTATATAATTTATATTATGTTAAATAAAAGATTAAATATTTATTTTTCTTGGGTGTCTTGTTTTATATCCTTCCTTATTTCTCTTGTAAGGCTTCTAGTTCGGAAGAAATTTTGTTGTACTGTTCCGTTTTCTTTAGCCCATTGTATATGTATTGAAGCGTCTGCAAAATGTTCAGGTCTGTGCCGTCGAGCGTATAAAGTTTTTCCCATGTAGGGAGTGTTTCCTTTAGTTTCTCTTTAATCATGGTTTCAAGTTCCTCATATCTTTTTTTCTCATTAGCGTCAGGTCTTGACTTTCCGGGATAATAGTTCAAACTTCCCTGTTCCTTAACAAGTTCACTCGCTTCATTGTAGGAAATAACTCCTAAATTGAATAAAGAATTAAAATGATTTGGATCAACCTCCAATGCACGATTGTAAGCTTCTAATGCACCTTCTTTATCGCCGGATTCATCCTTTAATACTCCTAAAGTAAACAGCAGGTCGGTATTTTCCGGTTCTGCCTTTATTGCTTTTTCTATGCCCTGCCTTGCCTCATCAATCTTTTCCATTTGAATGTAAAGGTTTACCTCGTACTTCATCAGGTCTATATCATTGGGATAGGCTTCCCTTCCTTTTTTAATTGCATCAAGGGCATCATCAAAATTTTCTTTCTTAAACGCATAGTTGTATAACTGAAGGAAGATATTCATATCACGAACACCTGCCTCGTAAGCTTTATTGAAATTCCGGTTTGCTTTCTCATCATCCTTTGCAAGGGAGGCTGAGTATGCAGCATTTAATATCGCATTTGTATCCGAAGGCATAATATAAAATGCAGTTTCGAAGTAATTAGCGGCATCAGTAAAGTTTTCCGAATTATAACCGTCTAGTGCCCGGTTATAATAATATGAATAATATCCTTGCTTTTTAGATTCTACGTTTGTCACTGTTCCGGTAGCAAAGTCAATTGTATTTACTTTTTTCTGGTCGGGGTCTAATTCAAGTGTTTTATCAAATGCTTCCAGTGATGTTTCAAGGGCTCCCGGTTCATTGTTAGCAGTATCAAGTGCTGCGTACACCTGTCCCCTCACAAACCATGTGATCGGGTCCTCTTTCGTCTTTTCGTGTACTATTGCCGCATCAACAATTGATTTTGCTTCTGCATAATCCCCTTCTTCAAGGGCCGTTTTTGCCTGACTGATTTTGGGTTTCTTTTGCGCAAAACCCGTAATTACTGTTAGTGCTAAGAAAAGTGTAAAAAAAGTTCTTATCATTTTCATTGTTAATTTATTCTTAATTATTAGTTTGGTTATCTGTATTTTTTTCTCTGACTTCCTGATTCTCATCTTCAATCAAAGATATTTTTTCTACCGCTGAAATCTCATCATCTTCATTCAACTTAATCAGTTTAACACCCTGAGTGGCTCTTCCCATCACCCTTAAAGCATCAACCGACATTCTAATTGCTATGCCCGACTTATTAATAATCATCAATTCATCACGATCGACTACATCCTTTATTGCTACAAGTTTGCCGGTTTTTTCGGTAACATTCAAAGTTTTCACTCCTTTTCCTCCTCTTCTGGTTACTCTGTAGTCTTCCAGCCCTGATTTTTTCCCATATCCTTTTTCGGATACCACTAACAAGTCAGGCGGGCTTTTATAGTCTACACAAACCATATCAACCACGTATTCATTTTCAGTAATGCTCATGCCTTTTACTCCGATAGCCATTCTTCCCACACTTCTTACATCCGACTCATGGAAATTAATAGCCCTTCCAGTATTACATGCTATGATAACATGATTATCTCCATCGGTAAGGCTTACGTTAAGAAATTTATCTCCTTCGTTGATGGTGATTGCATTGATCCCATTTTTACGAGGTCTGCTGTAAGCTTCTAAAGATGTTTTTTTTATAATACCTTTTTTGGTACACATCACAAGGAAGTTGTTATTGATGTAATCAGGATCTTCAAGACTTCTGACATTGATCACTGATCTCACTTTATCCTCTGCTTCAATATTAATCAGGTTTTGAATTGGGGTTCCTTTCGAGGTTTTGCTGCCCTCCGGCAATTCCCACACTTTAATCCAAAAGACTTTTCCAAACTCGGTGAAAATCAGTAAGAAGTTATGTGTTGATGCGATGAATAAATGTTCGGTAAAATCATTATCCTTTGAAGCGGCTGCCCTACTCCCTACCCCGCCTCTTCCCTGCGTCCGGTACTCCGCAAGTGGTGTTCTTTTAATATATCCCTGATGTGATATGGTAATCACCATGTCCTCATCAGGAATCATATCCTCTGTGGTAAACTCATCTGCACTATGTTCAATATTGGATCTTCTTTCGTCTCCATATCGTGCTTTTATCTCGATAAGTTCATCTTTGATAATCTGCATTCTTAATCCTTTATCAGAGAGGATTTCTTTCAATTTATCAATAAGCTGCTTAATTTCTTCATATTCTTTCTGAATTTTATCTCTTTCCAGTCCTGTTAATCGTTGCAGTCTCATATCCAGGATTGCTTTTGCCTGAATTTCCGAAAGACTGAATTTTGTTATCAATTCTCCTCTTGCCTCATTAGGATCTTCCGAAGATCGTATTAAATTAATTACCTCATCAAGGTTATCTAATGCGATAAGGTAGCCTTCAAGAATATGAGATCTTCTCTCGGCTTCGTCCAATTCGTACTGAGTTCTGCGAACTACAACCTCATGCCTGTGATCTACAAAATACTTTATCAGCTCTTTAAGATTGAGTATCCTTGGACGACCGTTTACTAACGCCACATTGTTTACACTAAAGGAAGACTGAAGTTGTGTCTGCTTGTAGAGGTTGTTAAGAACAATGTTACGAATTGCATCTTTCTTTAGATCATAAACGATTCGCATTCCCTGCTTATCGGACTCATCTCGGATGTCGGAAATGCCGTCAATCTTCTTCTCATTGATTAAATTGGCGGTCTTCTCAATCATATTGGCTTTGTTTACCTGGTAAGGGATTTCGGTAACAATAATTTGTTCTCTTCCCGTACCGGTCGTATCAAACTCAGCTTTAGCCCTTAAAACTACCCTGCCTCTACCTGTCTCATAAGCTGACTTTACACCCTGATAGCCATAGATCGTTGCTCCCGTAGGGAAATCCGGACTTTTTACGTGTTGCATTAGTTCTTCGGGACTTACTTTATCATTATTGATGTAAGCGACTACTCCGTCAACGACTTCTGAGAGATTATGTGGTGCCATATTGGTAGCCATACCTACCGCAATACCACTGGTACCATTGACTAAGAGATTTGGAATCTTAGATGGAAGTACACTTGGTTCTTCCGTACTGTCATCATAGTTGGGCACGTAATCAACGGTATTTTTCCTGATATCAGAAAGCAGCTCTTCAGAAATTCTTCTCAGCCGGGCTTCGGTGTATCTCATCGCAGCCGGAGAGTCTCCGTCAACCGAACCGAAGTTGCCTTGTCCATCAACGAGCGGATACCTCATTGACCATTCCTGAGCCATACGAACCATTGTGTCGTAAACTGCCGTATCTCCATGTGGGTGATATTTACCCAATACATCCCCTACTATCCGGGCGCATTTCTTGTAGGACTTATTGTAGCTGACACCTAATTCGTCCATTCCATAGAGGATTCTCCTATGAACCGGCTTTAATCCATCTCTAACATCCGGTAATGCTCTGGAAATAATAACGCTCATCGAATAATCGATGTAAGCACCTCTCATTTCCTGCTCTATATTTATTGGAATAATGTTCTCTTCAGAACCTGATAGGGTTTCAATTTCTCCGTCTGCCATTTATACCTTTATTGGTGCTTAATAATCTAAACTGCAATTTAATAATTTTTAATGCTAATCAGTTGCGTTTTTTAGACTTTATCCTGTTTTTTCTGCTGGGTAAGTGTTGGTTTGGCTTTCTGTGATTCTCTCCTGCTTTAGGGTTTTGTCTTCTCCAGATAGACTGGCCTCTTACTTCCATTTTTTGACCTGTTTTTGGATTTGTGTAAACGTGCTTTAATTGAGTATGGTCACTTTTCATTGGAGAACGAGGGATTTCCGGGATATTGATACTGAGTCCAAACTGAAGAAAAAATGCCGGTTGATTATGTTTTACCGAAGCCCCGTCAGGAAGGTTCACTTTATACGACTTGATATCAACACTTGGTCTTATCACAAGTCTAACATATTCCGACCAGTTATTTTCAAAGCTTATTCCAATATTATAATAAAGTCCCCTTGAAATTGCAGACCGGTTGAACCGAGGACCCGGATTTATTTTCCCAATATTAGCTTCAGCTACAAAATCCCAATGCCACCATGAGCGGAACTTGTAACCTAACATTCCATAAAATTTGGTAAAGCTTGTCCCTTTAAAATTCGGTTGGTAATTGCGAATCCGGTCTCCGAGGAAGGTAGGCTCCAATGATCTTACAAACTGAAACTCACGGGTATAACCTATTCCACCACGAAACTTTTGATATTCATAATGAATCATCAAGTTAATTGGAATGTCATCTGCGGTGCCTTTAAAACCAACATTCACACTGTCTGTATTAAGTAATATGACTCTATCCACTGGAGTTTGAAAACCAACTTGAGGATTGTTTAACCAATCGGTAAATCCGGTAAAATTCAGTTCAGGCTCCGCAGCATTGCTAAAAATAAACTGACTTACCTCATCCTGATAGAAATAGACTCCTGAAAGGTCATGCCTGTATGTAGTGTATCCATAACCTGTGGTTAGTGTGATGCTTAATTTATTTAAAAAGACACGAACAGGGTTTCTGTAAATATCGTATTTAGTATAGATATCATCCTGACACAATCCTGCGAAAGGTAGCATAGAAATCACTATCATCAGTCGATATCGTTTAGCTGATTTTATCAAACGAGCACTAAAATCAGTTTTTTTATCCTCACAAAATTAAGGTTTAATAGGAAGGAATTTTTGCAAAATGCCGTTTTGATCAAAATGAGCTTCTGTTACAGCAATTATAGCCGGTATCCGGCAGCAAAATAAATAAATATCTCCTACCCTCATCCTCCAAATTGAAAAATACACTCCTGCCGGATAGAAAACCGCTGCATTTTACCAGGGCAAAGTAGAAATATGCTCCGGCAAAATTAATTTTTGGGCTTTGGTCGTTATTTTAAACCTTGAAGGTTTTTATCTGTATTGCTATATCTAACAAAAAAACCGAAAGCAGACCCGCTTCCGGCTTTCTCATGAAACTCAAGCAAAAAAACCTTTACTTCGGCAACGCATAAGCATAACCGCCATAGCCGTAAAAAAACTTACCATAGATTTTGTACAAATTTAATCCATTCGCTTCAAAAATACACTTACAAGCATATTAGTTTTTACCAATTCTTCGGAAAATCTGCGCACATCAGCGGGATATATTAAACAACCCCGCAAGCTGCCGAAGAGCCAGAGCCCTAAAAGCCCACGCGTATTTACGGCCTGTCTTTTTCGTTTCAACCCGCCCACCGACCTCATTTCCACGACCCCCTCCCCTAGGCGTAGTTTGCAACTACACCTTTCATATCATACTTTTTGTAACAATACCGAAAATCACATCAAAGCCTTTGCATGAGCTTTTTATTACATCAATTATGGGGGCATATTTAAGATTCATGCTTTGTAATACACCTCAGGAGAAGTAATAAGCATCTCATCTTGCCGGGATATGTCTCAGGCAGTTTTGAGCCAGTCCTTTCTCCACTGCTGATAACCAATAATTGACATTACAAAATAAACCACCATGAGTGCAGCGTAAATATGGAGTGACTTAGAGAAATAAAGGCCTATCGTCACACCATTGATGATGATCCAGTAAATCCATCCGGCGAGAATCTTCCTGACTTCCAAAATACTGGCTACGAAACTAAAGATGGTGGTAGCTGCATCAAGGTAAGGTTTATCAGCGTCTGTGTTAGTCTCAAAAAAATATCCTAACCCTATGGAAAAGGCAGTTCCGGTCAGGATGGTAATGATGTGATATTCAGGTTTCCAGGTAGATACTTTCAGGGGAGTCTTAGGTCGGGACCAGTTCCTCCAACCGTACACTGCAACTAATGCGTAGTAACCATACAGCATGGATTCAAAGTAGAGTTTAGATTCGTAAAAATGATAGATGCTGAGCAAAGCACTAACAAATGCCAGCGGCCAGCACCAGATATTTTGGCGGATCAGTAAAAATAAGTAGCTAAGACTGGTAGCCGTGGCTACGATTTCTATTGTTAATAAGAAACTCATAGATTTGAGCGCAATGATATTACAATCACAATTGGATTACTTTAAAGAAGTAGGGATTTGGTACACCGGCATTCCTTCACTTGATGCTTCCATTCATACTTCATCTTTCAAAAGGTTTCTTTCCAGAGAAGAAGAGTATAAGCGAACTTTTCTTCAGAGTAAATTGAACTATGCGTTTGACGGTTATTCTTTTTTTGGTCAGGAAGACAGCCTCAATCAAGGAGCTGATGACAAAGTTTTCACGTATGTGCTTTCTGATTTCTTTGAACCTTCTAAACAACCTCAGGAGTTTTGGCCTTTGCTTAAAGCCCAAGTCGATATCATCGATCAAATTGCCGAATTAGAAAAAGAACTACTTGATAAAATCAACCCGCAGTTGCATTCTTTCTTCGAGAATCAAATAGGACACATGCTCTCAGCCAATTACTATCCTCCAAATAATTTGAACGGTTTAAGATTGACATCTCACCCTGATGTTTCTTTAATTACCGTTTTTCCGTTTGGGATGGATGAGCAATTTCAATTTGAAATGCCGGAAGGCTCCTGGCAAACCATCGGGAAAACGGATGAAGTCATTTGCTTCTCCGGATATCTGCTAGAGTGCATGACAGGGATCAAAGCACTAAATCACAAAGTAGAAAAAGACGGAGATCAGGACGAACGTTTTTCTTTTGCCTACTTTTCAATCCCTCGACCCAACCAAAAATTAGATTTGGAAAAAGAAAAGATAACGAGTGAAGTATACTTCACTCGTTATCTTTCTTTGTTTGATTAGAATCTCACTTTCAGGCTTGCAAGAAAATTGCGGGGAGGCTGTATTCGATAGCCGGGGCCTTCCACCACTCCGTCAAACTCCGCATCAACCGGAGCACCGTCGGTAAAATACAATTCATTAAAGATATTATTAAACCAAAAACCCAGTTCAATATTTTCTGATATATTCCAACGGATATTTCCATTTGCTACAAAATACGAAGGAAGAATGAGCAACGGATCATTACTCAACTCCAGGTAGGATTCCGAAACGTATCGGGCATCCAACCCAATTTTTAGGGATTTTAGTGGTAACCATTCTACTGATGGCATCAATTGGAAATCAGGTGCAAATGCGTGATTTACATTGGTAAATGTCTCACTTCCATCTGTAAATTCATCCACGTTTGTTTGCATATAAGTAGAGACCAAACTAAAAAAAAGGTTGTCCGGAGCATTATAATTCAAGTCAAGCTCAATACCTGATCTGGTACTTGACTCAACGTTTTGTCTGACAGGAAAATAGGAAGTACCGGCCAGTCCGCCTACTGCTGCGATTTCATCTTCAAAGCTCATGTAAAAGCCATTGATCGTTACCTGAAAAATTTCATTGGCAAATTGATAGCCGAATTCAAAGTCGTTTACATATTCTGACTTGAACACACCTTCATCTGTGAAGGCGGTATAGTTTGCTGCATTAATGAAAGAGAAACTGCCCGGGTCTACAAGTAAGTCTGCTCGTGCAGGCTCTCTTCCGGTTCTTCCAAAAGAAGCATAAACGTTGCTTGACTCATTCAGTTGATAACTCAATCCAATTTTTGGATTGAGAAAGAAATCCGATCTTTCTGCCTCTGCATCTCCGGCATATAACAGCAATGAATCCGAAGTATAAGTTGAGACCACACTTCTGACTTGGAGGTCAACGGTTCCCGTCAGTTTGTCTGTAAAATGATAGCTGACTTTTGCAAAAGTGCTTATTTCATTCTTATCCGTCTCATCCTCATAAGTAGGTTGAGATAGATTTGGTGCCACGGAGTCTTCATTTTTTCGATTCATAACGTATCCATGAATACCTCCGGCAATTGAGATGCCTTCACCCTGATAAGAAAGATTGGAGAACATCCCAAACTGGTCATTGATGACACTAAATATCAACTGATCACCGAACGTAAAAGGGAAGAACCCTCTGGATCCGTTATAGTAGGCTGAGGTATTCCAGTTTAAGTTTTCATTTAAGAAGGTAATATACTGTAATTGAAGTACTTCCTGCTCAAAATCATCCGTATCATCCGTGTCAAAATAATTGGTTCTTGGATCAGTTTGGATATCAGAAAGTAGAACCGGTAAATAAGCCTGGTCATTCTGCGTTTTTCCAGCCAGAGCGGTAAACTTCAGAACACTGTTATCAAAAAATTTTGCATTTGAGAAAAAGAGGGAATGTGCATTTGAACCCGAATGTCTTTTGTAACCCTCAGAAACCGTCCTTGAAACTCTGGCATAGATGGAATAGTTATTCGCTGTTCTTCCCGTTCCACCTTCCGCATTGATGCGAAGAGAGCTGAAGGAGCCGCCGGTAATACCAAATCCTCCATAAGAATCTTGCCTTCCCAGGTTTATAGATTCAAAACTCATAGACCCGGCGTATGAGGCCGTTCCGTGAGAAGAAATACCGGCTCCTCTCTGAATTTGCACGGACTGCATTGAACTGGCAAAATCGGTGAAATTGGAAAAGAAAGTAGCTTGATCGACCATGTCATTTAATGGAACTCCATTCAAGGTCATGCTAATTCTTGACTGATCCATTCCTCTCAATCGGATTTGGTTATAGTTTCCAAAACCAGATCCTGCATCTGAGTAACTGATGATTGACGGAGACAACTTTTCAAAAGTAACCATCGGATTTTGTCCCAGATCAAATGTTCTAATTTCTTGTCTTGAAATGGTTACTTGTGATACCGGGGCCGTATCATCCGCACGCTCTACGGTAATCGCAACTTCCTCTAAGCGCACAGTTTTCAAAGAATCTTGTCCAAATGAAAGATTCCAAAGCAGCATGAGTGCCGCTAAACTTAAAATTCTCATTGTTATAAAATTTAAAAAATAAAACTCTTGAAGAGCGGGGCACTCTCCATTTAGTTTATCATACGGTTAGTCATCGGACTTTTCCCTACGCCGGCATTATCCGGATCAGGTCTATGGGTATGATCTCAGCCAATCTTCCACCGTGTTACGGTTTGGCACCCCTTTGTTGAGTGCAAATATAAGGAGAAAGATTTTGTTCAAAAGAAACCCTCAAAAGCGAGACAAAAAGTAAGTGGAGGATTTTTCTAATAGGAATGAACCCTTTGCAAAACCCGCTTTTCAGTTCATCACTTCCGTTATTTAAAATTTAAAAATGCTCATTTATGCACAGCATGCCAAAAAGTGTGCCTTTAGAGTCGAAAAGTTTTTTACCTCTTCACAAACTTCAGCAAACGCCCGTCCGGCAGTTGGATCAGGTACAGGCCGCTGGGCAGGGAGGCTGCATCTATCTTTGTGTTTGTGGTACTTTCCAGCACTAACTCCCCGCCTACACTCAGAATGCGTACCGGACTGTTCACCGGAGACCTTACCTCCACGTAACGACCCGAAGAAGGATTGGGAAAGACCACTGCTTCCAACGCATCATCCGCTGCACTTAGCACACAGGGAGTAATCGTTATCGCCTGCGTTTGCGTGGTCGTGTTGCCTGTCTTATCGGTGTAGGTCCATGTGATGGCGGCGTTCGCTGTGATCGGGAAGGAGGCAGTTGTAGTGGCGGTGATTTCCCCGTCGCAAGCATCATTGG
>JACONI010000047.1:0-3426 GCA_014323825.1 Ekhidna sp.
ACATCTCCTTGGTTCTTTAGTATATCTTCCTGCCTGTCCTGTCTTCGAAGGCTTTCCGCTAGTAGTTCAACGATTCTATCTTCATTTTTCATATCCTTAAATATAAGCTGCTCTGTTTCACTTATCCAAAAACTTTATCTTCAAGCCTTGAGATTCTGTTTTCCATTTTCTCCTGCTTAGTGAGCAAATGGTCATTCATTCGATGAAACTGGTCTACTAACTTCTCCTGAGTTTCTAAAATTTTCTTTAGTATATTTCCCTGGTTCTTTAATATGTTTCCCTGTTTCTTTAGTGTATCTCCCTGTTTTTTTAGTACATCTCCTTGGTTCTTTAGTATATCTTCCTGCCTGTCCTGTCTTCGAAGGCTTTCCGCTAGTAGTTCAACGATTCTATCTTCATTTTTCATACCTCTAATATAGGCTGATTCGTCTCACTTATCCAAAGAATAAACGGAAGTTTAACCATGAACTCAATCTAATAAAAAGTGTTTGAGGATGACATTATAATAATAGGGGTGGACTTATTTGAGAATGAATGAATCCGCATCATACTGAAAATTAAATCGTTTTCTAAACTGATGCTGATTTTCGGAAGACAGGTTTACATAAAGAATCTCTTCTTTTTTGTCTGAGAAAGCCAATTGTTCTCCGTCGTAGCCATAAACAGATGAATGTCCGGGGTATTCTTTGGGATACCCGTCCATGCCGGTTCGATTTATTCCTGCAACATAAGATAAATTTTCGATGGCTCTGGCCTTTAACAAGGTATCCCACGCTCCAATCCTTGCATCAGGCCAGTTGGCTGCATAAATTAACAGATCATATTGATAGTCCCGGTCTTCTTTTTTTTCGGATCGACCCCAAACCGGAAATCGAAGCTCATAACAAATCAAAGGTTTAATACGCCATCCTCTAAACTCAATGATTTTTCTTTCCTTACCCGGAGTATAGACTTTATGCTCTCCTGCCAGCGTAAACAGATGTTTTTTATCGTAATGCGCTGCGCTGCCGTCAGGATAAACAAAATAAAGTCGATTGTAAAAGTGTGATTTCTCTTTAATCATGCAGCTTCCTGCCATTGCAGCATCTTTCACTTTGGCCATCTGCCGCATCCATCTGAAGGTCTTCCCACCCGGAGATTCCGCAAGTTTTTCAGCGTTCATGGAAAAGCCTGTTGTGAACATTTCAGGCAGAAGGATGAGGTCTACATCTGCATCCATACTCCAAATCATCTCTTCAAACATAGCAAGGTTAGCATCTACCTGCTCCCAGTGTAAATCAGTTTGAATCAAAGCGATAGATAAATCCTGCACTACTTTGGAACTTTTACACAATATCCTACGTCCGTTTTCCCTTTACTGATGTCCGCTAATTTGCCTTTGATGAGCCGCTTCTTAAAAGAGGAGAGATAATCTGTGAATAACTTGCCTTCTATGTGATCATACTCATGCTGAATCACTCTTGCTTTCTTTCCGTCAAATATTTCCTCATGCTCCTCCCAGTTTTCATCAAAGTATTTGAGCCTGATTTTTGTTTTTCTATTCACATCAGCCCGAACTCCGGGTATGCTAAGACATCCCTCTTCAAATGTCCATTCTTCACCGCTTTCTTCTAACATTGTTGGATTGATGAATGCTTTCTTCAATCCATTCACCCCTTCCTCTTCCATTGGTGCGGTGTCTGTCACAAACAATCGAATGGAATGACCAACCTGCGGGGCAGCAAGGCCAACTCCCTGTGCCTCATACATGGTCTCAAACATGCTCTCCACAAATTCTTTTATAGCATCATTGCCTTTTTCAATAGCTGTGGCTTTCTTCTTCAAAATCGGATCCCCGTACAGTACGATTGGAAAAATCATGAGATACTTTCTAAATAAGATTGAAGAATGATAGTTGCACTCACCTTATCAACAGTTCCTTTATTCTGACGATTCTTTTTCTTCAAACCTCCGGCGATCATTGAATTAAAAGCAAGCCTGGAAGTGAATCGCTCATCATGTAAAATTAGTCGCATATCTATAAATACCTTTCTGAACCGATTTACAAATGCCCGGACCAAAACAGTCGCATCGGTATCCGAACCGTTCGTATTCTTTGGCATCCCAATCACTACTTTTTCAACATTTTCAATGGAGAAATAATTTTTTAAGTATTCTTCCAATTCGTGAGTAGGCACCACGTCAAGCGGATTTGCAATGATTTGTAATGGGTCAGTTACTGCCAAACCCGTCCTTCTGGCTCCATAATCAATCGCTAGTATGCGAGACATTAGTTGAGTTTACTTAGTGAAGTAATTTTTTTCAGAACTTCCTTTTCAAGTGAAATTGCCTTTGGAAAGAGTATTTGATTTTCGATAGCCGCATGGTAGATCATTTCTCGGTCAAAAGCCTTTAGCTCATTTAAAAGGACTCTTCCGTGAAGGTTGTTATTCTCTAATAAATCAAAAAGGGTTCGAATGGCCCCTAATTCATCTTCTCCCTCGTGATGTGCTAACTCATCTTTCAATGAAAAGTCTTCAAAATATATTAATCTGGAGATGGGTGCCTTTTCATAGCCTTTGTTAATTTCGTGAAGGGCATGTATGTATTTAAAAGTGGTATCCTCTTCTTCGTAAATATGTCGAATCAGGTCTTCTACAAATTCCGGCATTAGATCTCGAAGTGCAGGATTCTCGTATGTTTTGGCCAGGTGAACGATATAAGGAAGCTTTTCTTTAATGAAAATATGATGAGTATGCTTGAGGTACTCTACCAAGAGTTCAATTGGATAGGAGGAAAGCTCTTTAAAAGAGCATCTGGCTGAAGAATCAAATTCATAGAAGTTTTTTATCACTTGTTGTTGGTTTAACCCTCGCTCCCTACAGACTTCTACCAACTTTCTGGAGGAGTTCTCAAAAAAGTCAATTCCTAAATAATGTAGTGCTCTGGCATAAACATAATTCTCATTTATTACTTCCTCAATTGTCTTCTCAAAAACCATGCTCAAAAATAATGCTTTAAACCTATCAAGTCAACAGTTCATTAATCGGTATCGCTAAAATGTAGTAGATTTCCAATAAAAAATAGCTGCTCAATAAACAAAAACAATCCTGGAACGCGCTGCAAGAACCCCCGGAGCCGCTGCGCAATCAGCGGTAGAAGAATATAAAGATGAATCCACAAGCCGGACGGGCAAGGGTAGAAACCTTCAAGGTTTTCAATAACCACGATAACATCGCAGCAGCCATCTCTGATTTATGTTTACTCTTCAGTAAAAAAGGGTCGTGAGTGATGAACCTACAAAAAATAAGGCAACTATAAACCTATCTGTAATAAAATCAATGAGGAAGGAATTTATTTTTGAATTTTACTACAGGGTTTATAGTTACCAAAAGAAAATGCAAAATTTGAAAGATATTGGACATGATTCAGGAATGGAAAAGTTCA
>JACONI010000047.1:3446-3768 GCA_014323825.1 Ekhidna sp.
TGGACCTCATACCGAATACGTGAAACAAGCAAATCAAATAAGAGGGTGGAAATGAGCATCAAGAGAAAAGAGAACATGGCTAGGAGTAAAGTGCAAAATGATAATAATCTTACGAAGGGTTTGAAGAATCAATGACTGATATTATTTAAAATCATTCTAAATAATAATATTATGAGTATTTTTCTTACACTTAATAATCTGAAAAACAATTGCTTACATAAAATACCTTGAATGCTGTAAAGAGGGATTAGTACCCATCTTTGAAATACAACCTCTCAATATTAATTTTGTATGTGTTTGATTTCAAGTTATCAAAATACAT
>JACONI010000047.1:3788-36134 GCA_014323825.1 Ekhidna sp.
AGGAAGTCATTGCAGCCGGAGAAGCGACTTACAAGGCAAACTGTACGCAATGTCATCAGATATGGGAAGTAAGACTGGGGCCGGCATTAAACAATGTATATGAAAGAAGATCTATTGAATGGCTCCAGTCATGGATCAAGAACTCGCAAGCGATGATTGCTTCCGGTGATGAGCAGGCAGTTGCACTTTGGGAAGAGTATCAACCAACCGTGATGCCGGCTTATCCGTTTACTGATGAGCAGGTGATGGAATTGATTGCATATATCAAATCCGAAACAGATGCAGGTCCGCCGGTTGAAGAAGTAGCAGTTGCTTCTACAAGAGTTGAAGGGGGGGGAGATTCGGTTTCTTCTACTTATTTGATGGCGATCATCATCATTTTAATCGTTATCCTCCTGGTTGCTTTAGTGGCATTGGGAGTTGCGATCAAGACCCTGACAAAATATCTAAAAGAGAAAGATCTTGATGAAGAGGCTGAGGATATTGTCAATCAGGGCTTTACACTTTCCGGCCTTGTCAAGAGTAACTCTTTTCTCGGACTGGTTGTCTTTGTAGTAACGATCATGGTGTTAAAAACTTTAATAGACGGAGCCTTTACCATAGGTGTGCAGCAAGGATACCAGCCAACTCAACCTATTGCCTTTTCACACGAATTACATGCCGGACAATATGAAATAGATTGTCAGTACTGTCATACAGGAGTTAGAAAATCCAAATCAGCAAATATTCCTTCTCCAAACATTTGCATGAACTGCCACACGCAGATCAAAACAGAATCAGAGGAAATTCAAAAAATCTATGCAGCGATTGATTACGATCCGTCAACAAAAACTTACGGAACCGATACAAAACCTATAGAATGGATTAGAGTACACAACCTTCCCGACTTAGCTTATTTCAATCACGCCCAGCACGTAAACGTTGCGGAAATTGAATGCCAGACATGCCACGGGCCTATTGAGGAAATGGAGGTTGTTTATCAGTATTCAACACTAACAATGGGATGGTGTATTAATTGCCACAGAGAAACTGCCGTTAATGCAAAAGATAATGCCTACTACAACAAGTTGGTAAAGTTCCATTCGGAACAAAGCAGGAAACCGATGAGAGTAGAGGATATAGGCGGGTTGGAATGCTCAAAGTGTCACTATTAATTCTCAATCAGTTGATCTAAAAGAAAAATGAAAGAAACTAAAACATACTGGAAAGGAATTGAGCAATTAGAAAACACCCCTGAATTTAAGGAGCGTATTTCAAAAGAATTTCCCGGATACTTGCCAATAAATGAAGGTGAGAACGGTGAGCCCTCCAGAAGAGACTTTCTCAAGATGATGGGATTTGGGGTGGCAGCAGCCTCGCTTGCAGCATGTGAGGCACCCGTTCGAAAAGCAATTCCTTATGTAAATAAACCGGTTGATGTAGACCCCGGAATACCAAACTACTACGCATCTACTTATGCAATGGGCAATGACGTTTCAAGTATAGTGGTGAAAACAAGAGAGGGTAGGCCGATTAAGATCGAAGGGAACAATCTTTCTAAGATCAGTGGGGGTACAACAACACAAATTGAGGCTTCTGTTCTTTCTCTTTATGATCAGGAACGATTGCAAAATCCAAAGGTTGATGGAGAGGATACGGACTGGAATACTATTGACAATAAAATCAAATTAGAACTTGGATCAAATCCGGGGAAAATATCCATCTTATCATATTCTAACTGTAGCCCAAGTACTTTAAGGGCGATTAAAACTCTGAATGCGAAATACGGGAATGTGGAGCATATCCAATACGATGCGGTTTCCTTCAGCGGCATTTTGGATGCTTATGAATCAGCAACGGGAAGTAGAATGCTTCCGGTTCATGATTTCTCGGCGGCAAAAACGATTGTTTCTTTCGGTGCCGACTTCTTGGGATCATGGCCAAACCAAGTTTTGAACAACAAGCAGTTTGCAGCAACAAGAAAATTAGGTCCGGACAAAAAAGACATGTCAAGGCTCTATGTATTTGAGTCAAATCTTTCATTAACAGGATCAAATGCAGACTACAGAAAGCCAATTAAACCTTCCCAACAAGGATCATACATCGCTAATCTTTACAATTTAATTGCTCAAAAAGCCGGAGCAAATACGGTTAGAGTGGGGAATACAAAGGATACAACAAGTTTATTAGAGAAAGCTGCCAATGATCTTTGGAAATCAAAAGGTAAGTCATTGGTTATTTCAGGATCAAATGATGTAAACGAACAATTGATGGTGATTGCTATCAACGACCTGCTTGGTTCATACGGAGCCACTATAGATCTTTCAAAAGCTATTCATACGAGAAAGGGTAGTGACAAAGCTTTTACCCAACTAATAAGTGATATAAAAGCCGGTCAGGTTGGAACGGTAATCTTCTACAACTGTAATCCTGCATACGATCATGTAAATGGCCCGTCATTAATTAGCAGTTTGGGAAAGGTAAAAACGACTATCTCAACTTCTGATAGAATGGATGAGACCTCCGCTTCCGTGAAGTACATCACGCCAGATAGCCATTTCCTAGAATCCTGGAATGATTTTGAAGCCGTGACCGGTCATCTTTCGTTAGCACAGCCGACAATGAATAATATCTTCAATACCAGACAGGCTCAAGAGTCCTTTTTGGTATGGTCGGATAATACTACTTCTTATTATGACTTCATCAGAGAAGGATGGGCTGATCAGGCCGCAGGTGATTTTGAAATGTTTTGGAAGAAAAGTCTTCATGATGGTGTACTAGAGGTTGAAGCTGAAACTTCGGAAGTAACTATATCAATAGATCCAACCGTTGCTGCCGGAAACATCAGGGAATCAAATACCGGTGGCATGGAGGTTGCACTTTATACTAACTATTCCATCGGAGACGGTGTGCAGGCAAATAACCCCTGGCTGCAAGAGATGCCAGACCCAATTACTAAAGCATGCTGGGATAACTACTTTACTGTTTCTCTTGCAGAAGCAATGGAAAAAGGATGGATTGTTGAAGGGGGGGACATGGATTACAAAGTAGCTGTGCTGACTGTAAATGGTAAGTCGGTCATTGCTCCGGTCATCCCTCAACCCGGTCAGGCTTACGGAACGGTTGGTTTAGCATTGGGATACGGGAGAACAAAAGCAGGTAATGTAGGTAATGGGATTGGAATCAATGCTTACGATCTGGTTTCTTCGTCTGCTGATGGATTAAGCTATAATTTATCGGGAGCTTCTTTGGATCTAACCGGCGAGATTAAAAAGGTTGCTCAAACTCAGACAAGTCAAACGTATTCAGGGAGGGAAACAGTCATTCAGGAAACTGTATTGGGAGCTTATCAAAAGAATCCGCAAGCGGGTCGATACATGCCTAAAATTTCTGCTGCTACGGGAGAAAAGTTGAAACCATACGCAGTATCACTTTGGAAAGGCCATGAATATCCGAATCACCACTGGGGTATGATGGTTGATCTCAACTCTTGCACCGGTTGCGGAACGTGTACCATTGCCTGCCAGACAGAGAATAATATTCCTGTTGTCGGCAAAGAAGAAGTGTTGAATAGAAGAGAGATGCACTGGATTAGAATTGACAGGTATTACAGCTCCCGATCAGAAAATGAACTAAAGGAATTTGGAGGTTCGGATCTGATGGAAGTGAAGCAAAAAGAACTTGCTGAAGTTGAAAATCCTGAAGTTACGTTCCAGCCGATGATGTGCCAGCAATGTAATAATGCACCTTGTGAGACAGTATGTCCGGTTGCTGCAACGACTCATAGCACCGAAGGACTTAATCAAATGACTTACAACCGATGTATCGGTACGAGATATTGCGCAAACAACTGCCCATATAAAGTGAGAAGATTCAATTGGTTCAAGTACCATGATAATAAGAAGTTCAATAAGAACATGACTATGAACAACGACCTTGGCAAAATGGTGTTGAATCCGGACGTGACGGTACGAGCAAGAGGTGTGATGGAAAAATGTACATTCTGTGTGCAAAGAATTCAGTCAGGCAAATTAGAGGCTAAGAAAGAAAGAAGAAGACCTGTAGATGGCGAAATCCAAACTGCTTGTGCTAAATCTTGTCCATCCGATGCATTGATCTTCGGAGATATGAAAGACCCTGAAAGTAACATCTCTAGGACACTTGATCTTCAATACAATGAAAAGAGTGTTGAGTCTAAAGAACCTAGAGCTTATCATGTTTTGGAAGAATTAAGAGTAATGCCAAATGTTTGGTATTTAACGAAAGTGAGAAATAAAGACGAAAACGAAAAAATAGACGCATAAATGTCAGACGCTACAATTTCATTAGTTCCTGAAAAAGAAAAAGAATTTGTTCATCAGCAGGGTCATGCCGAAGCAGAAGTCAGAATCCCTTTGGTTACAGGTGGTAAGACGGTCCGTGATGTCTCTGAAGACATTGCCGGCAGGGTAGAGCAGAAGCCGACACTTACCTGGATGTTGGCGATGGCCGTCTCTCTGGGTTTACTATTAGTGGGAGGATATGCGGTAGCAATCACCCTCTGGGATGGGATTGGAATGTGGGGATTGAACAAAACAGTAGGATGGGCATGGGATATCACCAACTTCGTATGGTGGGTTGGTATTGGTCATGCCGGAACTTTGATATCCGCTGTTCTATTGCTTTTCCGTCAGCGTTGGAGAATGTCTATCAACAGGGCTTCGGAAGCAATGACGATCTTTGCAGTTATATGTGCGGCAATGTTTCCGGTACTCCACATGGGTCGCCCGTGGTTAGGTTTCTACTGGGCATTGCCTTTACCAAATACATTCGGGTCTCTCTGGGTGAATTTCAACTCGCCGCTGCTATGGGACGTTTTCGCAATCTCTACTTATTTCTCTGTCTCATTAGTTTTCTGGTACATTGGATTGATTCCGGATTTTGCTACAATTAGAGATAGAGCCAACAACAAAATTTCAAAAGCGATTTATGGCGCATTAAGTTTCGGATGGACAGGAGGTGCCAAGACTTGGGCTCACTACGAAACGGTTTCATTGGTTTTAGCCGGTCTGGCCACTCCATTAGTGCTTTCCGTACACACCATTGTGTCTTTTGACTTTGCAACATCAGTAATCCCCGGATGGCACACCACAATTTTCCCTCCCTATTTTGTGGCGGGAGCTATCTTTTCCGGTTTCGCAATGGTACTGACATTATTATTAGTTACCAGAAAAGTATATAAACTGGAGGATTATATCACAATCCAACACATTGAGATGATGAATATTATTATTATCGTTACAGGTTCAATTGTTGGTATTGCCTACATCACTGAGTTTTTTATCGCATGGTACTCCGGAGTAGCGGCCGAACAATATGCATTTATTAACAGAGCGACAGGTCCTTACTGGTGGGCATATTGGTCTATGATGACATGTAATGTGATTTCACCTCAGTTGTTCTGGTTCAAAAAAATCAGGACAAATCTTGCGGCTACATTCATTATTTCAATCATTGTAAACATTGGAATGTGGTTCGAGCGATTTGTAATTATTGTTACATCACTACATAGAGATTTTTTACCGTCAAGCTGGGCGATGTTTTATCCGACCCTGTACGATATAGGGGTCTATGTGTTCACATTTGGTCTGTTCTTCACTGCGTTCTTCTTGTTCGCAAAGTTTTTTCCGGTAATCAATATGGCAGAGGTGAAAAGTATTATTAAAGCAACCGGAGAAAAGAATAAATAAACTATGGCTCAAGGAAAGAACTATATATTAGGTGTTTATGATGACGAGGATGTCTTAATGGCAGCTGTAGAGAAAGTAAGAGGCGAAGGTGTTAGAATAGAAGAAGTATTCACACCATTTCCTGTCCACGGATTGGAGCATACTTTAGGATATAAAAGAAGTTGGCTTTCTATTGCAGCTTTTATGTTTGGAATCACAGGAACCATATTGGCACTCACCATGCAAATCGGAATGATGTCAGTGGACTGGCCGATGATTATTGGTGGTAAGGATTTCTTAGCATTTCCTTCATTTATTCCTGTAATATTCGAATTGACTGTTCTTCTTGCCTCTTTCGGTATGGTAGGTACTTTTTTGGGCATTTCTAATCTAAAGCCATGGGGTAAGCCAAGAATATACGATATTAGAATTACCGATGACAAACACGTCATGGCCATTGATTTGGACCAAAATGATAAAGCCGAAAAAGACATTAAAAAAGTGTTGCAGGGAAGCGGAGCAGTAGAAATTAACAACAAGAAGTTTGAAGAATAAAGATAATGCATAAGCCATATAAATATTTACTAGTCATGTGCATTGGGGTGCTCTTGTCGTCATGTGCTGCCGGACCTGATTCCACGGGTTTAGAATATGCTCCTCAGATGTATCACTCAACTCCCTACGAACCTTTGACTCAAATAACAGATGAAAGTCAGGGAACCTGGTTAGATTCAAATGATGAGGATGGTCATGGAGAATTTTATAACTCCAACCCGTATAACCAATTTGGAATGAATATGCGTAAGCCTGTAGCTAATACGGTGAAAAGAGGAACATTATTACAACAAGAGTTTGGAGCCGGTGATGAACAACTTGCTCTGGCAGCCGAGACTTTAATCAGCCCGTATGATTCTCTTCAGGAAGGTGTGGTAAAGCAGGGACAGGAGCTCTATGACCGATTTTGTGAGCATTGTCATGGGACAAAAGGAAATGGGGACGGTTTAGTGGCTGAGAAATATGCAGGTGTCGCTAACTTAAATGGTGCTGCGTATCTCAACATTACGGAAGGTCACATTTTTCATGTGATTACCTACGGTAAAGGTTTAATGGGTGCTCATGGTTCTCAGATCAGTGCAGAGGATCGTTGGAAAATTGCACGGTATGTTAAACAAATGCAAAACTCAAACTAAGATTAGTGACAAACTATGGTAACAGAAGACAAATTTGAATTTACCGGAATAGCTAAGAAAAGACTGATCATTGCCCTAATCATTGGCTTATTGCTTGCAGTTTTAGGCTTTTTTACAACTGGTAGTGGGGGAGATCATGCAGGAAGACATGATGATATAAATGCAGAAGTAAATCATGCCGCCGGACATATAAGTGATGAACATGAGGAGCCTTACGGGGTAGGAAAAGAATTACACCTTGATGAAGGCCACAAGAAAGAGGCTCATGGTCATGGAGCAAGTCCTGTTAAAAAGAGGTTTTTATCTAACTTATGGATTAATAATGTATTCTTTGGGGGGCTGGCTGTTATTGGTGTATTTTTCTTCGCTGTTCAATATGTAGCACAGGCAGGTTGGTCAGCAGGATTGAAGAGAATTCCATTTGCATTTGGATCGTGGCTGCCCATCGCTTTCTTCTTAATGATCGCTGTCTTCATCTACGGAGGACATGATTTATTTCACTGGACACATTCCGGCTTGTATGTAGAGGAGGGTGGTGATGAAATTATGAAAGGTAAGGCCTCTTACTTTTTTGCTCCTTTTGAAGGGGGAGCATTTCCGTTTTTCTGGGTAGCTCGCATGGTGGTGTTCTTCGGTGTATGGTATTTGTTGTTCAGAAAATTAAGAACTCTTGCCTTTTCCGAAGATATTGAAGGTGAAACTACTGTTTGGTATAAACTTAGAAAAACATCAGCCATTTTTCTGGTTTTCTTCGCAGTATCATCATCAATAGCGGCCTGGGACTGGATCATGTCTATTGATCCGCACTGGTTCAGTACGATGTTTGGATGGTATGTTTTTGCAAGTTGGTGGGTAGCCGGATTGGCACTTACCTTGTTCCTTGTGCTCTTCTTAAAAGATAAAGGACACCTGTCAATCATAAACGAAAATCATATTCATGATTTAGGAAAGTTTGTTTTTGCTTTTACGATCTTCTGGACATACGTATGGTTTTCCCAATTCTTACTAATTTATTATGCCCACATTCCCGAAGAGACTATCTACTTCATGGAAAGATGGAAAAATGATCATTACGCTCCTGTATTTTTCATTAACTTGATCATAAACTTTTGCCTTCCATTCTTGTTATTAATGACAAGAGATTCAAAAAGGCACTCAAGAATTTTGAAGGTAGTAGCTGCAATGGTTGTATTCGGACACTGGATTGACTTCTATCTAATGGTTTCTCCCGGAACGGTAGGAGAAAGTGGAGGATTTGGATTCATAGAACTAGGACTAATCCTGATTTATTTAAGTACATTTTTGTATGTAACCTTTAATGCTTTGACAAAAATGCCACTCTTTGCTAAGAATCACCCTATGTTAAAAGAAAGTTTATATCATCACATTTAATTGTTGAGAAAAGAATATGCTTACTATAATAGTTGTATTAGCAGTCGTGTTGATTTTAGCAGTTTTATTCACGGCATATAGAGTTACTGCATTAGTAGATGTCGTAAAAAAGAAGAAGAATCAGGCTTATTCTCCAGTATCAAAGAATAATGGGTTACAAGGAGTTTATATGGTGCTATTTCTCATTGCAGGAATTGCAGGATTCCTCTACTTCTCAATAAGTGAAGCTGATGTTTATAATTTACCTATTGCTTCCGAGCATGGTGTTATTGTAGAAAATTTATTCAGTATTACCATGTGGGTCACCGTGTTTGTTTTTATTGCAACTCAAATATTTCTTTTTGGTTTTGGATGGAGGTACCGATATAGGAAAGAAAGCAAGGCTGCTTACTATCCTCATAATAACACGCTTGAACTTATCTGGACAATCATACCTGCTATTGTTTTAGCATGGTTGATTATTTCAGGATTGAAGCAGTGGAACAATATCACTGGGCCGGCTCCTGAAGATTCTGAAGTCGTTGAAGTTATGGGATATCAATATGCCTGGGCTTTCAGATACCCGGGTAAGGATAAGGAGCTCGGTGATTATGATTTCAGAATGATTGATGCAATCAATGCAGTAGGTATTGACATGGAGGATCAAAATGGGCATGATGACTTCATGGCTACTCAACTCGTTATTCCAAAAGGAAAACCTGTTCATCTTCAGATAAGGGGCAGAGATGTCATTCATAGTGTGTACAATCCTCATTTTAGAATTCAAATGAATGCCGTTCCGGGAATGCCTACGCGATTTTGGTTTATCCCTACTGTATCTACAGCAGAAATGAGAGAACAAACAGGAAATTCTGAGTTCAATTATGAATTAGTATGTAATAAGATTTGTGGTAAAGGTCATTATAGTATGAAAGGAATTATTACTGTACTGGAGCAGGATGAATACGACACATGGTATCGTGAAAGCCAGCAGAATACTTTTTTAAAGCAAAATCCGAACTATTTGAGCAAAGTTCCTGAGCATCTCAAAGAAGCTGCAAAAATTGTTGCCGGAATTGAAAACATTACGGAAAAACAAAAAGTTACAACTGCACTAAGTAGTTTTTAAATAAAAATATTATGTCAGTAACGGATATACAATTACAAGAAGGTTTAACCCACCATAATGAGCATCACGATCAGAATTTTATCAGCAAGTATATTTTCTCTACTGATCATAAGACCATCGCAAAACAATTTCTCATTACGGGGATTTTTTGGGCGTTGATTGGTGGGGCTTTGTCACTCATTTTTAGGCTACAGTTGGGATTTCCGGAGATGAACTTAGAATGGCTGAGACCGTTGTTAGGACAGTGGATCACAGAATCGGGTAAGTTAGATGCTGAATTTTATTTAGCACTCGTAACAATGCACGGCACCATCATGGTATTCTTTGTGCTGACAGCCGGGCTTAGCGGTACATTCTCTAACTTCCTGATTCCTCTTCAAATTGGAGCGAGAGACATGGCTTCAGGATTCATGAATATGCTTTCTTACTGGTTCTTTTTCGCATCCAGTGTGGTTATGTTCATCTCACTTTTTATTGAGACAGGCCCTGCCGCTGGCGGTTGGACAGTTTATCCTCCATTAAGTGCGTTACCGCAAGCAATTCAAGGATCAGGGCTTGGTATGACGCTTTGGTTGGTATCAATGGCATTATTTATTGCTTCTACACTACTGGGTGGTATCAATTACATTACAACAGTAATTAACATGCGTACAAACGGAATGTCCTTTTCAAGGCTTCCGCTAACGATTTGGGCATTCTTCATTACTGCAATTTTAGGTTTACTTTCATTCCCTGTTCTTCTTTCTGCCGCATTACTATTAATTTTTGACCGCTCTTTTGGGACGAGTTTTTATTTATCTGAAATATTTATAGCCGGAGAAGCACTTCCAAACATCGGAGGTAGCCCAATCCTTTATCAGCATTTATTCTGGTTCTTAGGACATCCTGAGGTATATATTGTATTGCTTCCGGCACTTGGAATTACATCAGAAATCATTGCGACAAATTCAAGAAAACCAATATTCGGTTACAAAGCAATGATTGGATCTATGTTAGGGATTGGATTCCTCTCGTTCATTGTGTGGGCACACCACATGTTTGTCACAGGAATGAATCCATTCCTGGGTTCAGTATTTACCATACTAACATTGGTTATTGCAGTACCTTCTGCTATTAAAGCCTTCAATTATATCACAACACTCTGGAAAGGTAATATTGTGTTTACGCCTGCTATGCTGTTTTCTATTGGCTTGGTATCCTTCTTTATATCCGGTGGATTAACGGGTATTTTTCTCGGAAACTCTGTTTTAGACATTAACCTGCATGATACCTATTTCGTTGTGGCACACTTTCACTTGGTAATGGGCAGTGCCTCGTTCTTTGGACTATTAGCAGGGGTATATCATTGGTTCCCTAAGATGTTCGGTAGGATGATGGATGACAGACTTGGAAAAATTCATTTTTGGTTATCCTTTGTAGGAATCTATCTTGTATTCTTTCCACTTCACTACATCGGAATTGCCGGATTTCCAAGAAGATATTATTCGTTCACTTCGTTCGAAACATTCAATATCTACACTGATTTGAATGCGTTAGTGAGTGTAGCTGCTATTTTAACATTTGCAGCTCAGTTTATTTTCCTGTTTAACTTTTTTTATAGTATTTTCAGAGGAAAATTGGCTCCTACGAATCCTTGGAAATCAAATACATTGGAATGGACGACACCAAGAAATCCCGGACACGGGAACTGGCCCGGAACTATTCCAAGTGTTTACAGATGGCCGTATGACTATAGTAAGCCTGGTGCAAAAGATGATTTTATACCTCAAACCGTACCTTATTCCCATACTCCGGAATCTAATCTTGAGTATGAAAAAGAAATTGCTGGGAATGAGAATATCACCGGGGTTGAAAAAATGGATGCTTAAAAAAAGCTATTTCTTAAAAATTAATACTATAACAATAGGATCAGTTGTTATACTGATTCTTGTAGGTAGTATTGTGAGAACGTTAGGTGCAGGGATGGGGTGTCCGGATTGGCCAAAATGCTTTGGAAAATATATTCCCCCAACATCCCCGGATCAACTTCCTGACAATTATCTTGAAATATTTCGAGATCAACGTATTAAAAAGAACGGTCGCTTAGCAAGCATATTTGCTAATCTGGGATATGAGCAATTTGCCCGGAAAATCACAAATGATCCTGCCATCCTTAAAGAACAAGCATTTAGTATTACAAAAGCATGGGTGGAATACATTAATCGTTTGGTAGGAGTATTGATTGGTTTGTTTATTTTTCTTAACTTTTTTTTTTCATTCGCTTACTGGAAAGACAAGCGATGGATTCCAATTGGAGCATTCCTTATTTTTATTTTAACCGGATTTCAAGGATGGGTAGGTTCTCTGGTCGTTTCAACTAACTTGTTGCACGGATTTATTACGTTTCACATGCTTTTAGCATTACTTATTCTGGCGTTGTTGATTTGGACTTATGTAAAAGCCAAGAGTATCCAAAGGATTAATAACTCTACTGTCTTTTCAATTTCAATGTTGACTATGTTATTATTACTGGTTCAAATAATCTTGGGAACAGAAGTAAGAGCTATCATTGATAATTTGATTGCTGATGGAACACCAAGGATTCAGTGGGTCAGTTTTTTAGATGTTGGATTGTTTTATGTACACAGGTCCTTTTCTTGGTTGATACTGATTGGTGCAGTCAGTTTGTTTTATTTCATTAGAAAAACAAAACAAGTTCAACTAAAAAGATGTTCTTTATTTGTTTCAGGTTTAGTTATAGTAGGAATGATTCTGGGAATTGGGATGACTAAATTTAGCTTTCAGGAATGGATGCAGCCTCTCCATCTAATTGTTGCAACCGGACTTTTTGGGCTGCTTTTTTATATAAATTTATGCTTCAAATTCGGTTGATGAATCTTAGTGTCCCAAATATTGATATTTTTAAAATCAAGAAGGCCGGATTCTTCTACGAGCTGTTAAAACCGCGCCTTTCTTTTCTGGTCGTTTTTTCATCAGGCTTCGGCTACATGTTAGCTTCTCCATCAGTTAATAACTGGTTTAACCTCATTGTATTTCTTATTGCCGGCTTTTTGGTATCGGGAGCATCAATAACCATTAATCAAATCCTTGAAAAGGAATACGATGGTCTAATGAAGAGAACCCTTAATCGTCCTATTCCTTCTAATAATATTTCAAAAAAAGAAGCGATTCTTTTTAGTATTATTACAGGAACTCTTGGATTAGTACTCATGATTTTGTTTACTAACGTCATGACCACGCTTCTTGCTACCATTTCACTGGTTCTATACGCTTTTGTATATACTCCACTTAAGCGAGTGGGTTCAATTGCAGTGTTTGTAGGTGCAATACCGGGAGCCTTACCGCCACTCATCGGCTGGGCTGCTGCCTCTAACGTGATCTCTCATGAAGCAATCATCATTTTCAGTATTCAATTTATCTGGCAGTTTCCTCACTTCTGGGCGATTGCCTGGGTGTTAGATGAAGATTATAAAAAGGCAGGTTTCAAGTTATTACCGGGTGGAGGAGCAAAGGATTTGAATACAGCTATCAACATTATGATCTACACGTTGTTTTTGATACCCCTTGGGCTGCTTCCGACTATTTTCGGACTCACAGGCTTAACAAGTGCAGTAGTATCAACTATTTGTGGTGTTTTATTTCTGGCGACTACATTTAGCTTGATGAAGGATACTTCCAATGAAAAAGCCAGAAGAATTATGTTTGGGTCTTTTATTTATTTACCGATTGTACAGATTACTTTTTTAATTGATAAAATATGACAGGACAGGTAGATGCGACACAACGAGTGCGGTCAATGCATCCGCAAAAATTTGCAATGTGGCTTTTTTTGGTCTCTGTAGTGATGATATTTATTTCATTATCCAGTGCCTACATCGTAAAAAAAGGAGTCGGAGATTGGG
The DNA here is from genome assembly GCA_014323825.1 of Ekhidna sp. Taxonomy (GTDB): domain Bacteria; phylum Bacteroidota; class Bacteroidia; order Cytophagales; family Cyclobacteriaceae; genus Ekhidna. The sequence goes on from JACONI010000047.1 coordinate 17,068, forward strand.
AATACATTAAGTTTCCTCCACTCTTTCAGGTAACTACAGTCTTAATTATTCTGAGTAGTGTGATGATGCATTTTGCATATATATCTGCAAAAAGAAATAACATTAAGCATATCCGGATAGGACTTATTGCAACTGCACTCCTTGCTATTGCTTTTGTAGTAGGTCAATATATGGCATGGATCCAGCTAGTGGATGCAGGTCACTTTTTTGTGGGTAATCCTTCCGGTTCTTTTATTTATGTTTTCACCGGACTACATGTAATTCACTTATTTGGAGCACTTGTATTCTTATTTATCGTACTTGGAAAAGCTTTTAAATATGAGGTTCACTCCAAGAGTATGGTTCGTATTGAGATGTGTACCACTTTCTGGCATTTTCTTGGTGGACTTTGGTTGTATTTATATTTATTTTTGATTTTCAATAATTAAATTAACAAAACCCTGTAAGAAATGGCTGGTACTGCTGTTGTAATAGAAGAAAATAATCAACATGTGTGGAGTGGGGGAGTTGCTCCAATGAAAGCAAGCTATGGAAAACTAATGATGTGGTTTTTTCTGCTTTCAGATGCTTTTACTTTTTCAGCACTACTTATTACCTATGGATTAATTCGTTTCAGCCATCCTGCTTACGATGGGTCTGTAGAAAACTTTGTTTTTTCCTCAGAATACTGGCCTATTCCTGAAAAGGTATTTGAAGCGGTTCCTTTCTTGCATGGGATGGAGTTGCCTTTGGTTTTTGTTGGCATTATGACATTCATTTTGATTCTGAGTAGTGTTACAATGGTATTAGCGGTTGAGGCTGGGGCCAGAATGGATCGCAAAGGAGTGGAAAAGTGGATGCTTTGGACGATACTTGGAGGTCTTACTTTTCTGGGCTGCCAAGCGTGGGAATGGAGCCACTTTATTCATGGAGTTGAAATAACCGGAAAAGATGGAGTAGCTTTTTTTCAAGGAGCGGGCTTAACATCAAATCCTTACGGTCCACCCAACTTTGCTGCTTTATTTTTCTTTATTACCGGATTTCATGGGTTTCATGTTTTTAGTGGAGTAGTTATCAATTTTATTATTTTCTACCAAGCCATGGTGGGTATCTTTGAGCAGAGAGGCCACTACGAAATGGTTGAAAAAGTTGGTTTATATTGGCACTTTGTTGACCTTGTCTGGGTATTCGTATTTACATTTTTTTATTTAATTTAATCATATTCATATAAATGGAACAGCAAACTCAAATCCGGGTACAACCTGTTGATAAAAAGAAAATCCAAAAAATCTGGAGAGTAGCGGGTATTCTTGGAGCCATTACTACGGTAGAGTTTATTATTGCTTTTACGATTGGTGCCGGATCAGCTAAAACGTTCCTCTTCATTGCATTGACTATTTGGAAGGCATTTTATATTGTTTCGGAATTTATGCACCTAGGTCATGAAAAGAAAAGCCTCAAGATGTCAATTTTACTTCCAATGCTATTCGTTATTTTCCTGATATTTATTATGATATATCAGGGAAATGCCATCTATGAAGTTCTAAATTAGAGGATTTGAAAAAGGGATTTGCCCGTCTGATTTTTCTCGTCGTATTTCTTATTCCGGTAGTCTGGTACTTGTTCCTCCAACTTTTTGGTAATAATAGTTTTTCACTTGAACTTAAAGAAGAAATAGATACATCCTGTGGAACTTTTGATGATGTGACAGTTATTGTGAAAACGGATTCCGTTTCTCTTTCCAAGCAAAATTATTTAGAGAGAGTTAAGTTTGGGATTAACAAGAGATCGGTCCGGCTGGTTATTAATAATATCATTTTTTTTCAGTGCATTGATGAGCCTGAAACTGATTTGATTTTATTGGATGAGCAAGGTCTGTGGGGCTCATATTCCTTATCCAGAGATGGTGTTGATTTATTGCTGACTGAGGTAGATATTCTTCTATTACAAAAATCACATGGCAAAGGCACAAGCCGATAATAAAGTTTATTTGAGGATCATTTATTTGATCTCAATCGCTATTCCTGTAGCTGTTGCGTTTTTAATTTTTTTTCCAGCAGAATTTTCTTTGATAGGAGACTGGGTTAAAGTATTGCCAAAAGTGCATGCAGGAATTAATTCATTGACGGTATTTACGTTGATAGCTGCCCTGGCTGCCATTAAGAAGGGCAGTGTAGTGGTTCACCGCTCTTTTATGTTTGCTTCTCTTTTTCTGGGGCTGCTCTTCCTCGTTTCGTATGTTCTCTATCATTCAAGTGTTGATTCTGTGAAGTTTGGAGATGTTGATCACGATGGATTAGTGAGTGAAGTAGAACTGGAAGATGTAAGAAGCAGCAGACTTTTTTATTTAATTATTCTTGCAAGTCATATTCTTCTTTCTCTTCTGGTTGTACCCTTTGTACTGTTTGCTTTTTATTATGCACTTACAGGTCAGATTGAAAGGCATAAGAAGATGGTCAAATATACTTTTCCTGTTTGGTTGTATGTTTCCGTAACGGGTGTGGTGGTTTATTTTATGATTAGTCCATATTATTTTTAAGATATGAAAAAATTCATGCTGCTGGTGTATCTCATTTCGCTCCCTCTACTCAACCAGGCACAGTGTGCCATGTGTCGTACTCAGGTGAAAAATAACGTGAGTCATGGAGAAACTGCTTTGGCTGAGGGACTTAATAATGGGATTATGTTCTTGTTTTTTACCCCTTATGTGGTTGTTTTCCTAATGATCTTCCTTTGGTACCGATACAGCAAAGTCAACAATAGAAAGATCAGTTTGATAGAAAGACTAAAAAAAGGGATTTCCAAGTAGTTTATCCGGGTTTTATTCTGTCAATATTTACATAAATAACGTGAGTTTGATTAATCAATTAGGAATAAAAGCCAATGTATAAACAGGTTTATTTATTACCAAATCGCCATTATTTTTTATAATAAATTTTTATGCGGTTAAAACCAAAATAGACAAAACATTAAAATGAAAGCGGGCAGCAATGTGCATTGTGTACTTTAGAAAAGAAGTAGGGGGGAGACTGATAGATAGGAATAAAGGTAAAGTTATAAACTCCACCTAGAGAGAGTAAAACCCGCCTTAGGCAGGCTGTATACCATATCCGGATATTCTCCTCAATTGATAAAATTAAAAAATTCACTTAATTAGTGAATAAAAAATATTTGTTTTTTATCTTTGCTATGTGAAAAGGTGTACCCATTTATGGACATACGATTCAAAGAGAAATATTTAAAGGAACTTTATGAAGACGGTGAGACTAAAAGTAAAAAATATCGCTTTCAAAAAGTTATTATCAGAAAGTATAAAAATACAATTGACAAGTTAAAAAATGCTGAAAAAATTGAAGATCTATTTAAGATTAAAAGTTTGAATTACAAAAAATTAAAAGGAGACAAAAAAGGAATTGAATCAATTAGAGTTGACCAAAAGTACAGAATTGAATTTACTTCGTCTGTTGAAAGTCAAGGCCTAACTGCATCACAATTTGTTCAATTATTGAATTAAGTAATCATTACAAATAAGAAGCATAATGAAAACGCAAAACAACATAATACCTTATGAGGCAACACACCCGGGCATTTTAATAAAAGATGAATTAGATGCTCGTGAAGATATCAATCAAAAGGATTTGGCTAAAGAACTTGGAGTAAAAGCATCATTTTTAAACGAAATAATTAAAGGTAAAAGACCTCTTACCGCTGATTTCGCAGTAATTCTGGAAAAGATATTTGACATTCCTGCTGACTATTGGATGAGGTTTCAAACACAATACGAAATTGATATGGCAAGAATCAAAGAAAAAAATATTCAAAAAGTAAAAAATATTGAAATGTGGAATGTAATTAAAGAATATGTACCTGTCAGGTTTTTCAAAAAACACAATTACTTAACCGATTCACTTAAAGATGATATAGAAAAAATAATGTCCATTTATAGTGTAGCTTCAATAGATGGTTTAATTAACTCTGTGGCTGAAGCTGAAAATAAATTTGCTTTTTATCGTAAATCAGAGAAACTTCAAATAGATGATAAAAATATGCTTGCCTGGAGTTCTTTAGCATTTTTTGAAGCAAGTCACCAGGAAGTAAATACGTTTTATTTAGAAAATACAGACCAATTATGTCTGCAACTCAATGATGTATTCTATAAAAATAACGACACTGTTAACGAAACAAAGCGTATTCTTAATCAATTCGGAGTCAAGTTCATAACGATTCCAAAATTTGAAAAGACACCCATTGACGGATACTCTTTTTGGTCTGACCAAAATCCGGCAATCGCACTTACGTTAAGGCATAATTGCGTAGATAACTTTGCTTTTACAATGATGCACGAAATAGGACATATAAAGGAACATTTATCAAAAGATAAAGAGGCTGACTTTATTGACTTATATGGAGGCAAAAAAGAAAGTGCAGTTGAAAAAGAAGCTGATAGGTTCGCTCAACGCAAATTAATTCCATCGAAAATCTGGAAGGAAATCATGGAAAATCACTTACCATTGGATGAAGATAAGATAATTAATTTGGGCAGCCGTTTCAATATCAATCCTGCAATTTTACTTGGAAGAATCTGTCATGAAACGAATTTTTATGCGGTTAAAACCAAAATAGACAAAATATTAAAATAAAAGCAGGGGACAATGTATATCGTACACGTTAAAGAAGTCGGGGGTCGTGGAAATGAGCTCGGGGGTCGTGGAAATGAGCTCGGGAGTCGTGGAAATGAGCTCGGGAGTCGTGGAAATAAGGTCGGGGGTCGTGGAAATGAGTTCGGGGGTCGTGGAAATGAGCTCGGGAGTCGTGAAAATGAGGTCGAAGGTCGTGGAAATGAGGTCGGGAGTCAGAGAAATGAGGTCTAGGGTCAAAGAAATAAGGTCGGGAGTCAGGGAAATGAGGTCGGGAGTCAAAGAAATAAGGTCGGGGGTCGAGGAAATAAAGTCGGATGCTGTCCGAATACGCTTTATATCTAAGCGGGTTGGAGTAGAAGAAATCTTCTTCATTTATTTTAGCGTTTAAATTTTTAACTCAAAAAATTATTTATAATGAACGAAAATCAGAATAAGTATTATCGCATGTTTATGACCACACAAACGACGCTGGATGAGAACACAGATATTTGGAGCAGCAATGTAAAGTTTGCTGAAAACAAAACCGCTCTGGATAGTGAAATAGCGTTGGCTGAGGCTACTGCTGCGGAGGCTAGCGGCAGCTCGGCGGGCAAAACCCGAAACAAAGCGCAGGTGAAAGATGCACTGGAAAGAAAGCTGCTGGTCATCTCCGGCACGCTCTATGCCCATGCGTCCATCAACGATGATGAGGAGCTCAAAGCCAAACTAAAGACCAGCAGGTCGGCTATTGATAAACTGCGGGAAACGGATTTAGCAACTTACGCTGAGTTGGTGCTGAAAGAGGCGCAGCAATTGGCCAAAACGCTTGCTCAAGACTACGGGATACCTGCTGCTGAGCTTACCGACCTGGACACGACCCTGGATGAGTACCGCCCGCTGATTGGCACTCCTAAGCAGCGACAGGCGGCCATTAATGCGGCGAAGAGGACGCTGGACACACATATTAAAAACGCCAACGACATCCTGACCGACGTGCTGGACAAACTCATGCTTCGCTATCAGGTGACGCATCCTGCATTTCATGCGGCTTATGAGCAGAGCCGCACTATCGTGGATTGACAGGCCTCCTCTACACTCCCTGCCTGCCGGTGTCCGATAAGTGGGGGAGAGTTGTGAAATGGAGTCAGAGGCTGCCCCGAAGGAGTTATGCAGATAGGAGCAATAGTTTTGAAAACTAGAATAGAGATATGGCATATCTTTCTACTTCGGAGTAAATCTTCCTGACGCTTAATTTTTTATCTAACTTTAACGTTGATGTGATTTTATCTTTCGGATCTAAAGAAACTGAAAAAGTATGGCACGGAAAAAGAGTCAGGAAATGGCCTATGGAAATTCAAGCTGTTGGACGAAGAAAACTGAGAATGCTTAATAACGCTCAAAATATTGCAGACTTAAAAATCCCTTCATCCAACAGACTTGAAAAACTAAGTGGAAACTTGAAAGACTTTTATAGCATCCGAATTAACGATAAATGGAGAATCGTTCTCATCTGGGAGGATGGGAATGCAACTGAAGTTGAAATAATTGATTATCACTAAAATGAATGATATGAAAAAACTCCTTAACATACATCCCGGAGAGGTCTTATTGGAAGAATTTTTAAAACCAATGGGAATCTCTGCTTATCAACTGTCTAAAGACATACTCATTTCTCAGACACAAATCAGTGAAATTTTAAAGAAGAACCGGAGAATAACGGCAGATACCGCTCTGAGATTAAGCCGGTATTTTGGGACAACGGCTAAGTTCTGGTTAGGTCTTCAAGATGATTTTGATATTGAAGAAGCCCTTGAAGCAAAAACGGATGAGTTTGAAGCCATCCCCCAAGTGACAACAGCCTAACAGCTATATGAGGGGTTGCTACGGTCGGGTTAAAAACGATGCTTACGGAGGCTTGCAATAACGATTTAGCCATAAAGGACACAGAGAGATGACAAAAGACAAAATAACGAAATCAGAGCTGTTCGGGTCGCTTAACTTTAAGACTTTACGCACCAACCCTGACTTCAAAGAGGACAGTGTCAGAGAAGTAATCATCCTACCGATGCTTCAGGCACTCGGATATGCGAATGATGCCATCGTCAGAAGCAAAACGCTTGAACACCCCTTTCTGAAAATAGGAAGCAACAAGAAAATCCCAATAAAATTAATCCCGGATTATGCACTGAAAGTGGAAGAAAACTATGCGTGGGTGCTGGATGCAAAATCACCGGATAAAAAAATCAATGACTCGGATAACGTGGAGCAGGTGTACAGTTATGCCGCTCACCCGGAAATACGCAGCACGTATTTTGCGCTTTGCAATGGTCTGGAGTTCACGCTTTATAGGAGGGATCAGACAAATAAGCCCGTGTTTCATTTTGCGATTGATGAGATTGAACACTACTGGGATAAACTAAAAATGCTGTTGGCACCCGGCAGCTTTCAGGCGGGCAAGCATATCGTTTACGAACGCACCGAAACGTATGCAAAGGCAAAGGGAGGATTTGATTATGCTACACGGCCTTTGCCGGAGGAGATCCCTGTAAAGAAAAGAGCTGCCAAAAGACACTTTGGAGTACACGGCTATTTCACAAAGCAAACCTGGAATGTGGTTGCGGAGTACATCAAAAACTTTAGTAAACCGGGCGATTTAGTGCTTGACCCTTTTGGTGGAAGCGGGGTCACGGCCATTGAGGCCTTGATGAACAACAGAAAAGCCATCCATATTGACATTAACCCGATGGCTGTTTTCATTGTGCAGTCTTTGATGGCCCCGGTGAATCAGGAACAATTAAACGAAGCATTCCACCGTGTAAAAGAAGCGTACCAAAAAAAGGAGCCTAACACGGACAAAGAAATTCGGGATGCACGCAAAAAGTATAAAGGCCCGAATACAATCTCCCTGCCCAAAGGCTCGGACGTAGCCACAACGGATGAGCTGTTCAGCCCGAAACAAAAAGCACAACTGGGTTTATTAAAATCAATCATTCTCAAAGAGAAAGATGACAATATCAGAAACTCATTCTTGCTCATGTTTTCAGGGTTAGTAACGAAGGTCAACCTTACTTACCATACTTCAACCTATGTAGAAAAAGAAGGCGGCGGTAATTCAAGTGCTTTTCAGTACTATAGATATAGAATTGCACCACAGCCTGTTGATTTAGACCTCCTGACATATTTTGAACTGCGCTTTCAAAAGGTAAAGGCAGCTAAAAAAGAGATGGAATACTTCATCAATGAGCAAACGATTTCTAAGGCCCAAGTCTTAAAGGCAACAGCCACTGATCTACGTTTTATCCCCAAAGAAAGTGTAGACTATATTTACACAGACCCGCCCTACGGCAAGAAAATCCCTTATCTCGACCTGTCTGCCATGTGGAATGCGTGGCTGGACTTAGACGTAACGGAGTGGGACTATGAACAGGAAGCCATCGAGGGCGGCGAACATAATAAAAGCAAAGACGAATACAACGAACTGATCGCCAAGTCGATCAAAGAGATGTATCGTGTGTTGAAGTTTGACCGTTGGATGTCCTTTGTTTTCGCGCACAAAGATCCTGAATTTTGGCACTTGATCATTGAAACCGCAGAGTCCTGCGGTTTTGAATACATCGGTGCGGTTCCTCAGAAAAACGGACAAACCAGCTTCAAAAAGCGGCAAAATCCCTTCACCGTTTTGTCAGGACAGTTGATCATCAACTTCAAAAAAGTACAAAATCCCAAAGCCATTCTCAAAGCAAATTTGGGAATGGATATTGCTCAAATTGTTATTCAAACCATAGAGGGCATCATTGCCAAAAATGACGGTGCCACGCTCGAACAGATCAACGACGAGCTCATCATCAAAGGGCTTGAGTTAGGGTTTCTTGATCTGCTCAAAAAAGAATACACGGATCTGACTCCGCTCCTTTTGGAGCATTTCGACTATGACGAACAAACGGAATTGTATGCGATTAAAAAAGATACCAAATTCAGAACACAGGTTGATGTTCAACTACGGGTAAAATACTACCTGCTCAGCTACCTGAGACGAATGGAAAGAGAAAGCAAAACACCCCGGTTTGATGAGATCATTCTGTACATCATGCCGCTATTGAAAAACGGCATCACACCAGAAGATCAAACCATTCTTGGGGTACTTGAGGACATCGCCGAGCGAGTGGATAATGACTGCTGGAAGCTGAAAAAAGAGGGGCAGCAACTACTTTTTAAGTAAATACTATGTCCATGACAAAAGATAAAATGATCGTGATTCTGTATATTTGGAGGGTTAGTGACAATAAAAGATATGATATACAAAGCATCTTCATCTTTCACAGAAACGCTTCTCGAACAACCCGAGACAGGAATGGGTTATCAATTGATTGAAGCAAAACGACCAGACCGTTATTCTACACAAAAGTTTATCGTCTACAACGCAGAATTAATCATTGACCTTAATGAGAACTTTCAAGAAAACAAGAAGAACCTGTTGAATGAAGGTTATGTCAGCATGTTCAGGAGATCAGATTATTTGGATTTAAGTCTAAGTGCTGTACTAAGTAGACAAGAACTTAAATTTGTCAGAATGCTTTATGAAAGCAGCATGAATGAGAGGGGAAGGAGTTCAGGGAAGCGTGGAGCGGATGACAACCCACCGGTTCCTGCGAATGGAAAAGACATTTTTGTCAGACTTTCCGCTTATGAAAATGACAGAAGAATAGATATTGAGAACAAATGCCTTTTAAATGGAACCTATACAACCACTATGGAAGATTATCTAAATTGTAAAAGGTATAATGATGCCCCGATTGACAGGTATGCTTTACCAAATAATGAAAAAATTAAATGGGCTTTTCATGTCCAACCTAAAAGTTATGATGAGTATCAACTTGGCACAGTACAGCCTGCCAATGGACATAATGGCGGTGGCATTGAAGCTTTCTTTAAAAATGGGACATCTAACGATACCTACCTAAAAAAAGGGTCCTTACTAATGAAAAAGTTAAAACTCTTAGAATCTCAAATTCAGAGGTTAGTTGGATTACCCGAGACAGGAATGGGTTATCAAAAAGTTAAAATTACTTTTAAAAATGGTGATGTACTTCAAGACATGACAGTACTTAATTCGGAATTGCTTGTGATAGAAGGAAATCAAAATATTGACATTAACAAAGTTGAAAGTATTGAACTTGAAAAATAATAAAAACAACTAGCCCACAAAACCTGTAAGCAATAGCGCCCCGCGGGACTTAACTACTTATACATTAAGCCGTTAGCCACAGTCGTTGGATTGGATAAGTAATTGGTAACTTTGAAAGATGGGATATCCAAATGATTATATCAATAAAATAATATGTGGTGATAGCTTAGAAGTCATGAAGTCTATGCCTTCCGAATCTATTGATCTCGTGGTTACCTCTCCGCCCTATAATTTGAAGAACTCAACCGGAAATGGGATGAAAGACGGCAGAGGTGGTAAATGGTCAAATGCCTCTCTTATTGACGGATATTCACACTACGATGATAACATGCCACATGATGAATATGCGTTATGGCAAAAGGCATGTCTGGCTGAAATGTTAAGATTAATAAAGGAAGATGGTGCGATTTTCTATAATCATAAATGGAGAGTTCAAGCCGGGTTATTGCAAGATCGTCAAGACATTGTTCAGGGTTTTCCAATTAGGCAAATAATAATTTGGAGAAGGAAGGGCGGTATTAATTTCAATAAAGGGTACTTTCTTCCAACGTATGAAGTCATCTATCTTATTGCAAAACCAAAATTCCAATTAGCTTTCAAAGCTAACTCTTTTGGTGATGTTTGGGAGTTTACCCAAGAAATGAAAAACGGACACCCTGCACCATTCCCTGTACAGTTGATAGATAGAATTATTTGTTCTACTAACGCAGGATTGGTTTTAGATCCGTTTATGGGCAGTGGAACTACCGCAGTTGCTGCAATGGGTGACAACAGAGATTTTATTGGCATTGATATTTCACCTGACTATTGCGAAATGGCAGAGCATAGAATTGAAAAAAACAAAACACAATCTGAGCTTTCTTTTAAAGCTCAAACCAAACTCTTTGTATGAACATTTATACGAAAGAAAGCCTGATCGAAAGGCTTAAAGAAATTGCTAATTCAGGTTGGATAGAAAATGGTCGGCATGGTAATGACGGTGGCATAGGAAATACTCTGGAGGATTTATTAGGTATTGAAGAAGATAATCTACCCATTCCTAACGCTGCTGAATGGGAACTTAAAACCCAAAGATTAGCTACTTCTGCACTGACTACACTCTTTCATATAGAACCATCTCCAAGGGCAATGAAGTTTGTTCCATCCATTTTGCTTCCAAAATATGGCTGGAGGCATCAAAAGGCTGGTGATAAATATCCGGAAACGGAAATGAGTTTTCGAATGACAATATATGGAAATGGAAGAAGTGAAAGAGGTTTTGGAGTTCAGATTGACAAGAAAGATCGTAAAGTTCTCATTTCATTTGACAGCTCTCAAGTTGGAGATCGTCATTCTCCATGGTTATCTGAAGTTGAAAGCAAAGTCGGGCTGAAAGAAATTGACCCTCAACCCTATTGGGGTTTCGATGATTTAGCACATAAAGCCGGAACGAGATTGCTTAACGCATTTTACATTCAAGCAGCAGTTAAGAAAGACAAGGAGACCAAAAAAGAGTTTTATCATTATTCAAAGGTTCTGATGCTCCAAAAGTTTAGTTTTCAAGGATTCCTTGACCAATTAAGAGCCGGTAATATACTTATTGATTTTGATGCCAGAACCGGTCATAATCACGGAACTAAATTCAGACTAAGACAAAACTTTCTACCTGAATTATATGAAAAAGTAACTGTAATCATATAAATGTGGCTAACAACCACTAAGTTCCATAAGCTAATCTTTATATTTAAAAGGCTAAGCATAAGAAGATTAGCCGGATGTTAGCAAAAATTTTGAAGGCTATAATTGTTCAATTATATATATCAAATTTCTAATCTAAAAAATTAACAATTTAAAACCCATAACTGACGGTTATATGTGACCATTCATAAACAAAAAATAACTGAAATCTTAAAAATTGTAACCCTTATCTTTGAACTATGGTCGTAAGTAATCTTTTAGATACAAGCACTGTTAGTCTCAGTGATATAATCGGGAATGGGAAAACGTATGAAGTACCACCATATCAAAGGGACTATTCCTGGAAAAAAGACCAATGGGAAGATTTGTGGAACGACATTATCAATGTTTATGAATCCAAAAATGTTCATTATATGGGATTTATTGTCCTTCAAGACCTTGGTGATAAAAAATACTACATAATAGATGGTCAACAGAGGTTTTCAACACTTACATTAATAGTGCTTGCTACCATTAACAAACTTCAAGACTTAGTAACAAAAAATATAGACTCGGAAAAAAACACAGAACGAATTACGCTTCTTCAAAAGAAGTTTATAGGTGACAAAGACCCCGGTTCATTAACTTATTCGTCCAAGCTAAAACTAAATGAAAATAATGACAGCTTTTTTCAAACCAACCTTTTAGTTCAAAGAGCACCTACGAATCCAAGAACTTTAATTGATTCGGACAAGCTAATTTGGAATGCCTACAACTACTTTGTTGATAAGGTATCCGATTTATTTGAGAATGAGACCAATGGAGAGGTCGTTGCCAATTTCCTCAACAAGTTAGTTGCGGAAAAATTGATGTTCATTCAAATAATTGTTGAAAATGAATTAAGTGCTTATACCGTTTTTGAAACGCTAAATTCTCGCGGTGTAGGTCTCACTGTAACTGACTTACTGAAGAATTATCTATTTTCTATCTCGTCAAAAGTTGATTTACCTCATATAAAAGAGAAGTGGAAATCTATTGTTGAAATGATTGGCCTTGATAACTTTCCTACGTTCTTGAGACATTACTGGATATCTAAGAATAAACTGATTAGACAAGAATACTTATTTAGAGCCTTGAGGGAGTCAATTTCTACCTCCCGGCAAGTCATTGAATTGCTTGAAAAGCTAGATGAAGGTTCAAAGCTATATAACGCTTTATCTAATTCTTCCGATTCGTTTTGGGGTGGTCACAAAGAAATCAAAAAGAGAATCAAAGAACTTATCTTATTCAAAGAGAAACAAGCATATCCTTTGCTTATATCTGCCTATAGCAATCTGATAGAAGAAAAATTCGCTTCAGTCTTAAAGTTTTTAAGTGTAATAACCTTCAGATATACCGTAATATCAAAACTTCATACTAACCTAAAAGAAGATATTTATAATAAAGCGGCAATTGAAATTGGGCAAAAACCGGATATTAGCTTAACTGAAATTGCGAACCTATTAAAGCCTTTATATCCAAATGACAAAGAGTTTAAAAACAGTTTTGAAACTAAATCCATATCAACCAAGAGAGGAGCAAAGCTTGTCAGGTACATCTTATTTAACATTGAAAATCACCTTGATAATGCAGCCTATGATTTTGAGGAGAATGCCGGAACAATTGAACATATTTTGCCTGAAAATAGCAGCCAGCATTATTTGGAAGACTTCCCACAGGCCATTCGTGATTCAATAGTTTATCGTTTAGGGAATTATACTATTCTTGAGGAGGCTAAAAACAGAAAGTGCTCTGATTTGCCTTTTAATGATAAAAAGAATATTTATTCTACAAGCCGATACAAAATGACAAACAGCATTGCAAATCCGAACTGGACACCTAATTCAATAGACAGCAGGCAAGAATGGTTGGGTAATCAAGCCTCTTCAATCTGGAGAATATCACAATTGGACTAATGAAATCAGCCCATAACAAAAGATATGAAGTAATAAGCTCGTATTTCGCCTACTACTCATATCTCAACGGAATTATCCTGCCGAAAAGTAGTCTCAGTCTACGGAACTGATTATTCTAATTTAACCTGAGTTTGATGTAATCTTTCAGTTTAGATGGGTAAGATGAGTTGTTTTGTATTACAAAACTTCATTTTGAGAGACGGCTTTTTTTCGGAAAAGTTATAAGCTATCAATGCTGAGAAGATAGAGAAAGATTAAAACTCACGTGCCGCTCCAAAACCAATAAAATAATCCGGGAAGACTCCGGATAGGTTCACTCCGCTGGAAATATCAAGCTGGAAGCGGTTAGAAACCGTGTAAATTAATCCTGAGTTAATGCTAAACTCCGAGAAATTATCTTCCAAAAAAAGATAAGATTCAATAAAGGCGGTCCATCCTTTGGTAAAAGTATATCCAAGTACCAGCATATATAACGTGTAGGGTTGTTTTGCCGGAACACCTAGCCCTAGGTTATATCCCAGAGATACTTTTTCTGAAAGGGCATTTGAAAAATTGAATCGAATTTCCGGCACATCCTGATCAGGACTGAAAGCAGGCTCACCATTTTCCAGAGTAACTTGTGCGATTATGCTGATTTGAGGTATCCACCCGTTCTCATCAGCCAAATGGATTTTTGTCCCTACGGTCGTAGGACTGTATCCGGATATCCTTTCGTTGGTATTGGAAGTATTCTCGGACTGAAGAATATTCTGAGTAACTCTAAGCTCTAACCCTTGAATGAGACCATATCTAAAAAGAAAATTAGCGAAGGTGATATTTTCTAAATTCGTGTTTATTTTTTCATAAATGAAACCATATTCAGCTAAAAAGCGGCTTTTAGGAACTACAGCCGATGTGGCTGATTGTGTGGGCCTGTCTGTAATCATTGGCTCCGATTTCTGAGCAGATAAGACAAAATTGCCTATTACCATTAGAAGAAAAACAAATTTTTTCACACTTTGAAGTCAGGCACGCAGGACAGCTCTTACAATCATTACGATAACAGCAAATAAAAACATTAATATTGATATCTTATTGATGGTGTGCATTGCTTTTATATTGAAGTTTTTAGGTCTTGAAGGATCTTTTTTCCTAAAAAAGTAGGTCAATACTTCTGAGAAATCAAAGTAGTTTATTTTCTCGGTCTTCTTATCTTTTTCCTGATTTTTCATATAAATACATCAACTTTCAAAAGTAAAAAGTGTTCATTTTTTTGATGCAATTAAGTTGCATAAACTATGTTTGCAATATGTCAGAAGCTCTTAAAACAATTCTCAAGTCCCATAATCTCAGAATCACGGATTGCCGTATGGATGTGCTCCGGTATTTTTTAGATAAGAAAGGCGCTCTTTCTCAGGGAAATCTCGAAAATAGGTTCACACAATACGATCGGGTCACCTTATATCGGACACTTAACAGTTTTCTTGAAGCCGGGATATTACATAAAATCCCTAACGAAAGTGGGACAGCTACTTACGGCTTATGCCACGATACCTGCACTCCTGAATATCACTTACATAATCACATCCACTTCAAATGCAACAATTGCGGGCAAATCGAATGCTTAGACGATGAAGAAGCCCCCAGCGTATCCGTTCCTAAAGGATATGTAACGGAAAGAGTTAATCTGATTGTGGACGGTGTCTGTGCCAAGTGCGTCTGAAAAATGAGAGTTACACCGGTTCTATTCGCTCTCTTTGGAGCTATTCAATCATTCGCACAACCTGACGACTGCATTGGAAAGATTAGAGGACAAGTTTTGGATATTAACACACAAGAGCCGCTCCCTTTTGCTACGGTAAAGATCCTAAACTCAGATAATGGAGTAGTCAGCGATGCTGAAGGAAATTTCATGCTAAGTAATATATGCAAAGAAGAAGTAGATCTGGAAGTTCGGTTTGTCGGATATAAGCCGGCAATACATCACCATGACTTCTATCACAGCAGCCCAACCGTTTATCTTGCTCCGGAGGAAACATTACTGGAGAGTGTTGTAGTTGAAGGAGAGGCAATTGTAGGTGATTTGCAGTCTGTTTCACTGGATAAAATAGATCAATTCCAACTAGCAGCTATGCCTACACAGTCGCTTGCCTCCGCTATTAGCTCTATACAAGGAGTCACTTTCAACTCTACCGGATCAAATGTCCAACTTCCTGTCATTCACGGCTTATATGGCAACCGGATACTTATTATCAATAACGGGGTAAAGCATGGTTTTCAAAACTGGGGCACCGATCATGCACCTGAAATAGATATTGCCGGCACTAACAATATAACTGTGATCAAGGGTGCCGGTGGTGTACGCTACGGATCGGAAGCTTTGGGAGGTGTGGTAGTAATAGAAGGCAATCCGTTAAAACTTTCGAAAAAAATATATGGAAAAATTTCCTCAGGCTATCAAACTAATGGACAAGGTTATCATGCTAATGCAAACTTTGGCACCGGTTATAAGAAATTCAGTTATCACGCAAGTGGAAATTATTTGAGAATTGGTGATCGACACACGCCGGACTACTCTCTTACAAATACAGGAAAGAAAGAACGTGCTGCCAATGCAGGTTTTAGATACCATTTACCTAAATGGGATTTCAAAATGTATTACAGCTATATTGATCAGGAGTTAGGATTGCTGCGTGCATCAGTAGCAGAAAGTGGAGATCTTTTCTCTCGTTCCATAGCAGCCACAACACCTTTATTCATTCGAGATTTCTCTTATACAATCAATGAACCCAAACAAACTATTACTCATCATCTGACTAAATTGGAAATTGACCGGTATTCGAGTCTGGGAAAATTTTCATTATTATTCAGCCGGCAAATTAATCTACGTCAGGAGTTTGATGTGAGAAGAAATGCTGACCTGCCAATTATTGATCTGCAATTAAATACCACAGATACCCGACTTGAGTGGTATCACCCCTCATTTGGCGGACTCGAGGGAACTTTCGGACTGCAATATTTCTCGCAAAATAACGACAATAATCCCGGTACAGGCACTACCCCATTTATTCCGAATTACAATACGCACCGATTCAGTGTATATGCCATAGAAAGCATTCAAAGAGGTAACAATACATACGAACTTGGTTTAAGATTAGATCATGAATACAACTCAGCTCGCGGGCGTGAACAAAGTCAGGAAATTTTTAGAAATGAATTTTCTTTCACCAATTTCACTGCATCTCTTGGCTTAGTTCGTGATTTATCTCCTAACTGGCAGCTAAGGAGTAATCTTGGGTCAGCCTGGCGTACACCAAATATGGCAGAACTTTACAGCTTTGGTCAACATGCTTTTAAAGTTCAATATGGCCTTTGGCGCTATTACACTGATGAAAACGAAGAATTACGAACAGACAGGGTGCTTACCGAAGAGGACAAAGCCGCAAAAGCAGAGAAAGGATTCAAATGGATCAATGAACTGAACCATCAAAAGAACGGCCATGTATTCAAACTAACGACTTATGCCAACTTTATTGCCAACTTTACATTTGACCGTCCCATAGCTGTCATAGGTACGTTTTGGGGACCTATGCCTGCGTTTATTATTGATCAGGCCGATGCACTTTTTGTAGGAACTGACCTTACCTATTTGCAACGTATCACAAAAAAACTAAATGGTAAAATTGGATCCAGCTATTTATGGAACTTAAATATTCAAAATAATGAAGCACTGATCAATCAACCTCCGATAAATATTAATGCCGAGATTTCTTGGGAAACACCCTCTTACTTTGGCTTGGGCTTTTCAAAATTGTCATTAGAGACTTCTTACACATTCAGACAATTTCAAGCTCCGCGAACTATTACGCCTGAGCAAATCATAAGTGGAGAAGCAGAAATTACTCCAAAGTCTGAAATATTTGATTTCAAAGATGCGCCGGATGGATACTTCCTGGGACATGCAGAATATGAATGGAAACTTGGCAAGTTGAGTGGGCAGTTTCAGGTCAGGAACATACTCAATGTCAGTTACCGAGATTATCTGAATCAGATGCGATATTTCGCTGATGAGGAGGGAATTAATTATACCGTTCAAATAAATTATTCATTTTAATTTTTACAACATTGTTGCATAAAACAAAATTGACTATACTTGCATCAGAATTACATAAATTTTTAACAATGAAGAATTTCAGAAACTATTTATTGATTGGACTATTAAGTTCTAGTTTGATTTTTACAAGTTGTGGAGATGACGATGATGCTCCTGAAGAGGAGAATGAAGTAGAGGTTATCACCGATGTAACACTTGTTTTCACCAACAAAGCTGATAAGGATGATGTGGTAAAAGCCAGCGCAAAAGATCCTGACGGAATTGGTGCAAAGGAACTTGAATTGGTTGATGGCGGTAATATTAACCTGACTTCCGGGGTTACATACACTCTGACTTTTGAAATTTCCAACGCACTTGATCCTGACGATGTGGAGGATATTGCAGAAGAAATTGAAGAAGAAGACGATGAACATCAGCTCTTTTTCGAATTCACTGACGGTGCCTTTACAAGCCCAACGGGTAATGGGAACATTGACAAAGCCTCTGATCCTATCAATTACAAGGATGAAGATGATGATGGGAATAAAGTAGGCCTAAAAACCGAATGGACTGCGGGTAGTGCTCGTTCCGGAGGAAAGTTTAGAGTACAATTGCAGCATCAGCCGGATATCAAGACAGCTACTACCGGAGCTAAGGATGGAGACACTGACTTTGATTTAACTTTTAATCTCAATATATCAAGTACAAGTAATTGATGAATGATTAAGTTGGATTTACCGGCATCATAGAAAAATACTATTATGAATTCTCATCATAATAACTTTAGGTTAGTTAGAAGCCACTCAAATTGAGTGGCTTCTTTGTTTTTTGACCGTTTTGTTCGTCTTTAGACTTCCGAGCAAATTATTGGTACTGTTCCAAAAAGTATGATTTATAACTTCTTCAAAAAGAATAAGTTAGCGTGAATTTGCGTGAAAATTAATTTTTAAAACTAACGAAACCACAACATCGTAGCAGCCTCCAAGGTTTCCCAACACCTTGGAGGTTTAACCAACGAGACGACAGCACTGCAACAACCTTCAAGGTTTCCCAACACCCTGGAGGTTTAACCAACGAGACGACAGCACCCCAAAAAAACCTTCAAGGTTTTTCAACACCTTGAAGGTTTAAACAACAAGACCACATCACCACAGCAACCTCCAAGGTTTCCCAACACCTTGGAGGTTTAGCTAACGAGACGCCAGCACTGCAAAAAAACCTCCAAGGATTCTCAACACCTTGGAGGTTTAACCAACAAGACGACAGCACCCCAAAAAAACCTCCAAGGTTTTCAACACCTTGGAGGTTTAACCAACAAGACGACAGCACCCCAAAAAAACCTCCAAGGTTTCTCAACACCTTGAAGGTTTAACCAACAAGACGACAGCACCCCAAAAAAACCTCCAAGGATTCTCAACACCTTGAAGGTTTAACCAACAAGACGACAGCACCCCAAAAAAACCTCCAAGGATTCTCAACACCTTGGAGGTTTAACTAACGAGACGACAGCACTGCAACAACCTTCAAGGTTTTTCAACACCTTGGAGGTTTAACTAACGAGACGACAGCACCCCAAAAAAACCTTCAAGGTTTTTCAACAC